>JAPLIW010000916.1 GCA_026388915.1 Deltaproteobacteria bacterium | reverse complement strand
ACTTTCTGGAAGCCATCCAGACCATGACCGCCACCGTCGCCATCGAACTGGGCGAGGTACCCTACAACACGACCCACTATTACGCTCTCTTTGTGATCGGCCTGGTCCTCTTCGCCATGACCTTTTTGGTCAACCTGATCTCCGACCTCATTCTCCAGAAATACCAGGAGGTGGAACGGTGAAGAAAAAGTGGGCCGAGAAGATCGGATTCGCCCTGCTCTCCTCCGCGGCCGTATTGGTCCTTCTCTTCCTCGGCATCATCATCTGGGACATTTTTAGTAAGGGGGTAGGGGTCATCTCCTGGCAGTTTCTGACCCAGGCGCCCCGGGAAGGAATGACCGAAGGGGGCATTTTCCCGGCCATCCTGGGAACCTTTCTGGTCAGCCTGATTACGGTGCTTTTTGCCGTTCCCCTGGGCATGTTTGCGGCCATTTACCTGAACGAATACGCTCTCCCGGGGAGGACGACCCGCCTGATCCGTCTGGCCATACGAAACCTTTCGGGGGTTCCATCCATCGTGTACGGCCTTTTCGGGGTGGTTCTCTTCGTGCAGATGATGAAGCTGGGGACCTCGGTTCTCTCCGCCGGTTTGACTTTGGGGCTCCTGACTCTTCCCTGGACCATCACCGCCAGTGAAGAGGCGTTGAAGACCGTTCCCAAGTCCTACCGGGAAGGAGCCCTGGCCCTGGGAGCCACCAAGTGGTATGCCATCCGGACGAATGTGCTCCCCTACGCCATTCCCGGCATGCTCACCGGGGTGATTCTGGGTTTGGCCCGGGCGGCTGGAGAAACCGCCCCGATCCTTTTCACCGGTGCCGCCTTTTTCCTCCCCCATCTTCCGAAATCCCTTTTCGATCAATTCATGGCCCTTCCGTATCACCTGTACATCCTGGCGACCCAGCACCATGATATCGCCAAGGTCCGGCCCATCGCCTACGGAACGGCCCTGGTCCTCCTGGGCTTGATCCTTCTTCTGAGCACCTCCGCCATTTACTTCCGCTACCGCTACCGGCAGAGGATGAGGAGTTAGCCGATGAATTCGTCCATCATGAGCGGAAAAAAAATCAAAATGTCCACCCGGGAATTGAATTTTTTCTACGGCAAGACCCCGGCTCTGAAAAACATCTCCATGGAAATTCCGGAAAAATGCGTGACCGCCCTGATTGGGCCGTCGGGCTGCGGGAAGACGACTTTCCTTCGTTGTCTGAACCGAATGAACGACACCATCGAGGGAATCCGGGTGGAGGGGGAAATTCTCCTGGACCACGAGAATATCTACCATCCCGAGGTGGACCCGGTCCAGGTTCGCAGGCGGGTGGGCATGGTCTTCCAGAAATCCAACCCCTTTCCCAAGACCATCTTCGAGAACGTGGCCTACGGGTTGCGAATTTCGGGAGGCTATACGAAGGCGCAAATCACCGAACGGGTGGAAGAAAGCCTGAAGGGGGCGGCCCTGTGGGAAGAAGTCAATGACCGGCTGAATGATTCGGCCCTGGCCCTCTCCGGCGGGCAGCAGCAGAGGCTGTGCATCGCCCGGGCCCTGGCCGTGGAGCCCGAAGTGATCCTCATGGATGAACCGGCCTCGGCCCTGGACCCCATCGCCACGCAGAAGATCGAAGAACTGATGCAGGAGTTGAAAAAGAATTACACTATTGTGATCGTCACCCATAACATGCAGCAAGCC
>JAPLIW010000043.1 GCA_026388915.1 Deltaproteobacteria bacterium | reverse complement strand
AGGTCGATGAATACCAGCCCTCCCAGGTCCCTTCTCCGGTTCACCCAGCCCATCAAGGTTATTTCCTGGCCGATTCTCTCCGGCCCTGCATCCCCACAGTAACAAGTTCGTTTCAAATCACCCAGTGCTTCGCCCAATTTTATTCTCCAATCTAAAAGGAAGTTGCCTGTTGCCAGTTGCCCGTTCCCGGTTGTCGGTTACCTGTTGCCTGTTTCAATATAAAGTTAGGAGCCTTTTCCCTGACTCCTGAATCCTGACTCCTTATTTTTTATGTCTCGCGACTTTCGGTTTTAACCCTTTTGATCACTTCCTCCAATGCCACTTCCTCCTGCGCCTTGGTGGCCATGTTTCGGAGAACGGCCCTGTCCTTCTTCAGTTCCTCTTCCCCAAGAATGACGACCCAGGGGGTCTTAAACCGGCCGGCCTTGCGCATCTGGCTCTTCAGGCTCTTGCCTTCGTAGTCCAGTTCGACCCAGACCCCGGCATCGCGCAGTTCCTGAGCCAGGGCGAACCCTTTCCGTTGCGCTTCCTCGCCGAGAGCGGCAATGAAAACGTCGGGGTACCGCAGGTAATTCTTCTCCTCGGGCAGGAGCATGACCAGCCGCTCCACGCCGATGGCAAACCCGATCGCCGGAACGGAAGGGCCCCCGATCTCTTCAGCCAGCCCGTCATACCTCCCGCCGCCGCAGACCGCGTTCTGCGCTCCCAGATCCCCGGCCACGACCTCGAAAGCGGTCCGGGTGTAATAGTCCAGCCCGCGGACCATCCGGGGATTCACGGCGTAAGGAAGGCGGAGTTCGTCGAGCAGGCCCTTCACCCGCTCAAAATGACGGCGGCAATCCGGGCAGAGGAAATCCAGCACCACCGGCGCACCCGCCAGCTGGGCCTGGCATTCTTCCTTCTTGCAGTCAAAGACCCGCAACGGGTTGGTTTCCAGCCTCCGCTGGCAGTCTTCGCAAAGCTTCTCACTCTTGCTGCGGAGGAACTTCTGGATCTCCTCCCGATAAGGACCCCGGCAGGCCGGGTCGCCGAGGGAGTTGATCTGCAGGTTGAGGTTTTGAAGCGCCAGGCCTCCCAGAAAGCGCATGAGCATGACCAGGAGTTCGGCGTCCGCCTGCGGCTCCTGAACCCCCAGGATCTCCGCGTCGATCTGGTGGAACTGGCGGTAGCGCCCCTTCTGCGGGCGCTCGTACCGAAACATGGGACCGATGAAGTAGTACTTCCCCACGGGCTCTTTCACATCGAGCCCGTGCTCCAGGTAGGCGCGCATGATGGAGGTGGTGGCCTCGGGTCGAAGGGTCAAAGAATCCCCGTCGCGATCCGGAAAGGTGTACATCTCTTTGCCCACGATGTCCGTGGACTCGCCGATGGACCGGGCGAAAAGCTCCGTCTTTTCCAGAAGGGGAATGCGCAGCTCCAGAAAACCGAAGAGACCGAAGACCCTGCGACCCTCGCTTTCCACGTACTGCCACTTTTCCACTTCCCCGGGGAGGATGTCCTTAAAGCCCCGGATTCCTTTCATCACCAAGGGAAACTCCTCAATTTCTCAAGATGTTTTGACTATAACCAAGAAAGGCTGATGAGTCAAGATAGGGTTTTCGATTGCGCCCTGAACCATGTGAGGTTCAGGGCTGCCCTGCACTCAACGTAGTGCAGGGCGGATTGCGGATTGAAAAGACCTGATGGGACGCAGATAGACACGGATAAGAAAGTGCTGAAGTTTAAAACAGGGTTTTATCGCCTTTGACTCCCAACTCCGAACTCAAAACTCCGAACTTTTTTGGACACGGATGAACACGGATAAAATTCTGGAAAGAAATCATCCCTCTTGACAAGACCTTAAATTTTCTCTACCCTTCATTCATCATCATTCCACCCGTATTATTTTAGCGTTCAAACTTTGAACTTCTCGAGGATTTATGGAAAGGATTTTCCAGAAGTGTGCCAAAGGAAAGCCCCCCAAGGGATCTTAAATCCCCCCAGGGTCTTTTTTTATCGTGAATAATGGGGAAAAAGGAGGAGCCGACCATGATTTCAAAAAAGTCAATCAGGACCTTCATGAAGATTGCGATCGAAGGTGATCTTTCGCGCGCCAATGCATAATCTTTCCGCGCGTTCGGATCGACCACTCATAATAAGAAAAGGAGGCAAAGGTATGATGATGGTGGCACGGATGTTGGCAGCGGTGGTGATGACTGGGGCTTTGGTATTTCTGCTATCGAGCGGGTTTGCCACCGCTCAGGCGCCCGGGGCTTCTCAGTGTACCAACCTTACCTCTATAAAGATTGAAGACACTAACCTTCTCTCTGCTTCAGTTGTTCCTGCTCAAGGAGATCTTCCAGCTTTTTGTCGCGTTCTTGGATATGTGAGGCCCGCCATCAATTTTGAAGTCCGGCTGCCGATGGCCGAATGGAACGGAAAACTTTACATGGCTGGATGCGGCGGATTTTGTGGGAAATTGGAAACCGATCGTCCCAGGTTTACCAATGCCATGAACTACGGTTTGAGGCGGAATTATGCCGCAGCCGTGAGCGATAGTGGGCATTGGGGAACCGGGGCAACAGATGGGCTTTGGGCTTTCAATAACCGACAAGCTGAGATTGACTGGGGATATCGAGCTATAACCGAAACGACGCGGGTGGCCAAAGTGATTGTCAAAGCTTTTTATCAGCAAGATCCAACCAAGTCCTATTTTGCCGGTTGCTCGACGGGTGGGCGGATGGCGATGATGGAAGCGATTCGCTTTCCTAAAGATTTTGACGGGATCATCTGCGGCGCCCCTGCTTTAGACTATACCGGCTTGGTGGCTACCTTTGCCAGCTGGGTTGTCAAAGCAAATACGGATTCGCAGGGGAAAATGATCTTTGACCACACCAAGCTGAAACTTCTCACGGATGCGGTTTATGCTGCCTGCGATTCCCAGGACGGTTTGGCAGATGGAATCATTAATGACCCAAACAAATGCACCTTTGAACCTTTGAGTCTGCGGTGCCCTGGTGAGCCACGGCCAGACTGCTTGACTTCAGCCCAGGTCCAGACTCTGGAAAAGTTTTATCAGGGAGCATTGGATTCGTCCGGGAAAAGACTCTACCCTGGAGGATATCCTAAGGGATCCGAGCCTTACTGGTCTCTATGGGTCCTTGGGGATGGGAAGGCGCCCGGTCTGGGTCCCATTTTTAATGCCAACTTTCTCCGATACATGGCTTTTGAAGAAGACCCAGGAGGAAGCTACAATCCCCTTTCCTTTGATTTCGACCGCGATCCTCAGAAGCTCCAGTATATGGGAAGCATTTACAATGCTACGAACCCAGACCTTTCACGATTCAGGGAAGCGGGGGGCAAAATGATCATGTATCACGGTTTGGCCGATTCAATTGTAACCCCTCAGTTAACGATCGATTATTACAACCAGGTAGTTGAAAAGATGGGTGGGCTCAATCCAACCCAATCCTTTTTCCGTCTTTTCCTAATTCCGGGTATGGACCATTGCAGCACCCTGCCGGGCCGGGGGCCTGACAACTTTGATGCTTTGAAGGCTCTGGAAGATTGGGTTGAAAAGGGAATAGTGCCCGAACAGATCATAGCGACTCAGCTTGATAAAGAAGGAAAGATCATGCGGAGTAGACCCTTGTGCCTCTATCCTAAGATTGTGAAGTACAAGGGCAGTGGAAGCCCGGATGATGCCTCCAACTTCTCTTGCGAGAACCCTTAGCATAATCGACAATTGCCAGTTTAAGCGTGGGAACAAACCTGCCAAGTTTCCATTATTCTCAATAGTGGAAACTTGGCTAGGGTCCAAGAATATGCGATTTGAAGCTTATATCTACACTTGACCATACGTTTGGCCGGGTTGGGACATTGGCACGCAATCGAAAGTTTTGGTAGAACTGGGGCATCGCCAAGATGTTGTGCTTCCTTACGATCGTGTGCCTGAAAATTTATATGAATAACGTAACAAAATTTGTAGTCCCTTTTTCTTGACACATAAATCCGATTTTCATATATTCAGCATATTCAAAAGAGAGCTTTTATCATTTCTATTTATGTTTATAAACGCAAGGGGGTCATGAGAATCATGAGCGTTTTGTTTGGTCTGGTAAGCGTGGTTTGTCTGTTACTCACTAATTCGGCGCTGGCGTTTGATCTGGTAGGACATCGTGGCGCGCGCGGTTTGGCCCCGGAAAACACCTTGCCCGGTTTCGCCCGCGCGCTGTTGCTGGGAGTGACTACCCTGGAACTTGATACCGCAATTACCAAGGACGGCGTGATTGTAATCTCCCACGATCCGGCGCTGAATCCGAACCTCACTCGCGATAAAGACGGAAAATGGCTCGGAAAGTTCGGGCCCGTGATCAATTCGTTAACCTTTGATGAGTTGCAGCGGTATGATGTGGGCCGCTTGAAGCCAGATACCGACTATGCCAGGTTGTTTCCCGAACAGAGGCCGGTGGACGGGGCGCGCATCCCCAAGCTCGCTGACCTGTTTTCACTGGTCA
>JAPLIW010000813.1 GCA_026388915.1 Deltaproteobacteria bacterium | reverse complement strand
ATCTGAAAACTATGGAATGATGGAATACGAAAAACGGGAATGATGGAATAGTGAAAAGCCGGAATAATGGAAGAATGGAATATTGGGGAAAAAATAATGCAAAGACTAAGGCTAAGGACTAGTGGGGGCGAAGGTATTTCTGGGTATTCTTCTCTCCGCCGTAATTTCCGGGATAGAGTTTTCGCATCCGGGAAGAACGGACCCTTCTCTTCTTTCTCTCCCGTCCGTTTTCCCCTTCTTCGTAATAATAGCTGTACTTGTAGTAGTAATATTTCCCCTCTCGCCGGTTCATGTCGTTGAATATGACGCCCATCATCTTCGACTCGATCTTCGAAAAATTCACCATCACTTCCTTGAAAACTTCCTTCCTGACCTCTCCGCTTCGGGCGACGAACACGACCCCGTCCATCTTCTGCGCCAGGACCAGGGGATCGCTGGTGAGGTACGCGGGGGGAGAATCAAAAAGGACGTAGTCGAACTGGTCTTTCACCATGGACATGAACCGGTCCATTTTCTCCGAGCACAGGAGTTCGGAGGGGTTGTATGATTTATCCCCCGCGGCGATGAATTTCAGGTTTTCCAGGGGGGTCCTCTGAACGGGGATATAGGAATAGTCATTCATTCCGTTCCGGAGGGCGTTCGTGAGCCCCGGGGACCGTTTCAACCCGAAAACCTTGTGCAGGGTGGGATTCCGCAGGTCCGCCTCCGCCGCCAGGACCTTCTTCCCGGACTGGGCCAGGGCCACCGCCAGGTTGGCGGTCACGAAGGTCTTCCCTTCCGCGGGGCCGGAGCTGGTGATGAGGATGAATTTCTTGTATTCTTCCGTCGTGGAGTAATGGAGGAGGTTGGTCTTGATCGTCCGGAAGGCTTCGGCCACGTGGGAATAGGGAGACTCCAGCATCTTCAATTCGCCAGCCGGGGAGTCCGAACTCGTGATGGAGTGATAGATGGTCCCCAGGTAGGGGAAGGTGGTCATTTTCTGGATCTCTTCCGGGGATTTCATGGTGGTGTCGTAATATTCCTTGAAGAAGGCCAGGCTCATTCCCAAACCCGTTCCGATCAGGAAGGCCCAGAGAAGCCGTTTGAGCAAATCCGGCTCGGCATAATGTCCCGCCCGGATGGCCGGGTCGATCACCTGAACGTTGGCCAGCACGCTGGCTTTGTTGATGCTCAATTCCGCCCGTTTCTGGAGGAGGAAGAGGTTGATGCCCTGGCCCACCTTGGCGACCCGCTCCAGGGCGAAGAGTTCCTTCTCCATGGCCGGCAATTTGTGAGTCGCCTCTTCCAGCTTCTTCAGGATGGATTGATAGCCGGCTTCCTTCACCCGCAGGGAGGAGGTCATGGCCGCCACTTCCTGGACGATGTTTTTCTTGACGCTGTCGATCTCCCGGTCGAGGGCCTGCATCTTGGGATGATCGTCTTTCATCAGGGTCGTCAGGGAAGCCCTTTGGGCCGCCAGGTCCGCATGCTTCTTGCTCAGTTCTTTAAGATACTCATTGCCGATCCCCACGCCCAGGGAGAGGAGCGCCTTCTGGTCGGAAAAGGCCCCCTGTTTCTTGAGGTCGGCCAGAAGAATCTCCGACTGCCTCCGGTAGGTCTCCACGGTCCGCAGCTCTTTTTCATAATCCGTGATCTGATCCAGGGTCCTCCTGGCCTGGGCATCCAGGTACACCAGCCCGCCTTTTTCCTTGAATTTTTTGAGGCTCTCTTCGGCCGCCTGGAGATCCTTCTCCGTTTCCGTCAACTGGGTCTCGATGAAAGTTAGGACCTGCGAGGTCTCCCTGGTTCTCTTGGAAATGAGGGTATCCTTATATTCATCCACCGTCGCGTTGGCGATGTTCCGCGCCCACTCCGCGTCCCACCATTTGGCCCCCACGTTGATCAGGTTGGAATTCTTTACCTGGGCCACCATCAGTGATTCCATCACCTGCCGGGTCACCAGCCCTCCGGGGAGGATCCGGAATTCAAAGCTCTTCCCCGAGGCCCCCGGTCCGGAGAGGACAAAGGAAAACTCCGGAGTCACAAAAGGCTGGCCCACTTCCCCCTGGCCGATCTCTTTCCCCTGGGGATCGTAGACCGTGTAGTTCTTGCCGTCCCGGAAGGCTCCCCGGTATTGGCCCACTTTGGCGCCCGCCCCCACGGCGACCGGTTTCACCTTGAAACTGGAGCGCTTGGTCAACGCGATGATGCTTTCGGGAATCCAGGCCCGGATGAGAATCTGATAAACCCGCTCCTCCGGCTTGGTCTGAAGCCTCAGCCCCAGCCTATTCATCACTCCTTCGGCCAGGGGCCGGCTGTTGAGGATCCGGACCTGGGTATTGAACCACTTTTCATCCATCCACCCGTAATCCGGAAAAGAAGCTTGGTTAAAGGACAGGCTGGTTCCTTTTTCGCTCTCCAGCTGAATCGTGGCCGAGGCATGATAGACCGGATGCATGGAAAGGGAATAAGCCGCGATCAGACCCACCGTGAGAAGGACGGGGATGGCGATGTAAAATCTCCCCCGGAAGAGGACTTTGACCGAATCTCTCAGATGGGGTTCTGATGACGGATACTCGTCCAAAAAGGCCTCCGGCATTACCTTTTTATGATCATATCGAAGAGGGCGACGGCTGCCGCGGTCGGCACCAGCTGGCTGATGAAGACGTTCCAATCGGCGATGGCCGTCCGCGGAATATAGACGATGTCCCCCTTCTGCAGCGCGAAGCGGCCAAAGGACTTTCCCTCTATCATGGCCAGCAGGTTGATGTCGAAAATCTGCGGGCTCCGCAGGTCCCCCCGCACCACCACCACCTGTTTTCGCTGGGCCGAGGTCAGGAACCCGCCCCCCTGGGCAACCGCCTCGATCACATCCACCGGGTCCTTGAAATACACCACGCCCGGCTTGGTCACCTCGCCCAGCACGTAGTATTTCTTCTCTTCGTTGTTGGGCACGTAAATGATGTCCCCGTCTTCCATGAAGAAGTTCTGGCTCATGTCCCCGAAGTCCAGGAGCCTTTTGAGGTTGACCGGGATGATCTGTTTGCTGCGGGCCACGTAGGCCGTGTACATGTCGGCCCCCTCCCTATTCACCCCGCCGGCAAGGGAAAGGGCGTCGAGGAAGGTGGTGTCCATGCGGACCTTGTACTTGGCCGGGCTCTTCACTTCCCCCAAAATATTGATCTCCTTGAGAGGGCTGGGGACCACGATCCGGTCTCCGGGCTCCAGCAAGATATTCTGGGTCAGGTCCCCCCCCATGAGGAGGGCCCTGATATCTACGGGAATAACTGTGTCTCCCCGGCCAACATAGGCCGCCATCAGATCGGACTCCGGGTAAAACTCAACATCCGAGAGGGCCTCCAGCAGGGTGTTTCCGCCCTTCAGCAGGTAGATCGGGAGCAAGGGGCCGGTTGAGACGGACGGCTTCTTGATACTTCCCACTAGGAAAACCCTCTGACTGTTCATCTCCTTCGGGTTCACCGTGACCTGAGGCCTGGTGAGGAATCGACTCAGCTCCCTTTTCAGGGTTTCCTCGATCTCTGGAACCATCAGGCCTTCAACTTTTACGTTTCCGATCAATGGGAGAGAGATCATCCCGTCCCTTCGCACGATTACCCCAGGGACGCTGAGATCGGGATGATTCCAAACGAGGATACTTAGCACGTCGTCAATCCCTACTTTATATTCGGGTTTTTTTGCAAAAACTTTAATCTCATCCGGGAAAATCACCTTTTTACCCGGGAACCGGGCCCGGATATAATCCTTCCGGGAGGGGGTTTGAAGCCCGGGAGAAGCAGTCCTTGGGGTCAAATCTGCCGAGAGGGTGATTTCCCTGACCGCGGCGATCTCTTTTTCCGTCCGGGTTTGGCCGGCTGTTTTTGGTTTTTCTCCCCCCCCATAGGCCAGAGCCTTCCTCGAATCGTCCCAGTACCAGCCTGATGGCCCTTCCTGGGCTTTCACCCGGGATACAGACGATTTCGAGGATCCGGCACACCCCTGAAAAAGGAAGAAGAGAATGATGAGTGCCGCCAAGATATTCCTTTTCCTGAGCATAGCTTCGCTCCTTCAGTTACAGCTCTTGAGAACTGATTGAAATTTAATGATTTTTCTCTCGCCTATGGAAATTTCAGCAGGGCTTTTGGTGAATCAATCCCTGCTTCCGCCCAGATTCAAGAACCTCTGGGTATAGCCGATCCGCCCGAATTGTGCCGAAAAACAACTTTTTACTCTTCTTACTCTTTTTATAATCGGCAAAGTTTTTAAAAAATTTAGCCCTTTTTACTGTTTTGTGATTAAATTCTATTAATTACTCCCAAAAACCCCATTTACCCCCGCCCTCCCCCCTTTTTCAGCTATAACGATGGAGGCTGAGGTGATCATTCAAATGGATCACGGGGGTAAAGCCCTGACCCGGCCAAGCCGGAACCAAACAGGATGTTGTAGGGGCGGCCCCATGTGGCCGCCCGCAGGATGGGCAACCACGCAGGGTTGCCCCTACAATTTGTGACCCTTTTGGCGTCAATTTAACCGGTAAGGGACTACGCTTTTTCCGCGGCGTTGCGCGGAAAAAGTGGCCCCTGCAGCCAGCATCCGTAGGGGCGGTTCGCGAACCGCCCTTACACCGGTCTCGCAAATTGAATATTTCCTTCTTACCAACATGTTGGTATTAGTTGGGCGCTAAGTGCCTACCGGGAAATTCATGTGCAAAAAATTTCCCCGGCCCCCCAAGAAAACAAAAAGCCGGATTACCGATTGGGGAAAATCACCGCCATGGTAATCCGGCTCGACGGGTTATGCGGTTACTCTGATTCTGCGGCAACCGGGCTATCCCGTGGATTTTAATAACTAAATCCACTAAGCGCAGCTTGCATGCAATGGCTGTTGGCTGCTCTTGGAAGACCAGATCTCCGGCCTTTCCTGGGATCCATGGCTTTCCGTCCTCCGATTACTCGGAGTTTGGCTTTGGCGCAAAATTCCCTGTTTCTCTTATTAAGCAAACCCTATGCCCATTCGGCAAAAGCGGAAAAACTATCGTCCATAGTCAATAACAATTCAATATTATTGAGTTTTTATTATGTCCTCCTTTCCCATGGGATTCGTTACCCCTCATGCTATTTAATAGTGGCAGTAAGGTTTTTGACATCTTTGATGGTATTTGTTAACCAAATTAAGTTCATTTATAATTAAAACAATTATAATTACGTATAATTATGCATCTATTCCGGGCCTGCCAAAGGACAGGAAATCCTTACCGCTTATTCTTTTACCCAGCGATTTAGTTCACAATCTCCAAAGTCATCCCCGGAATCGAATCCCCTTTCGAAAAAACTTTTCATCTGATGAATCTATGTTATAATCCAGTAGGCCTCTTGAAGTCGGAACCATTCACGGAAAATCGTTCCGCTCTTAGTGCTTCGATTCGCAAATACAGACACGTATTCTCAAGTGGGTCATTGCTACAATTGCTCACTCAGCACTGAGTCCAGAGTAAATAAATTCGTTACCGAATTTATGAATCGGTGGACTTAGCCTTCAGCCTTGCAGGTTCCCGGGTGGGCGACTTTGGGGAGTCTTGAACTTCGGAGTGTTATCCCCGCTCTTTTATTAGCGAATGCAACCGAGATTAACCCAGGATACGCCACCAGCTTCTGGACAGGGGAAAAAATTGGGTTTAGAGAATGGATAGAAAAAAAAGATTTCTCATTCTGGGCTTGCTGGCTTTCTTCCTTCTGACCTGCCATTGTGGGGGAGGCGGCAACGGAGGGGGAGGGGGCGGCAGCGATACGTCGGGGACCATCAAACTGGCCTGGGACGCCAGTTCCGACCCATCGGTAACCGGATACTGGGTTTACTATGGGACCCAATCGGGGATCTATGAAAATTACAAGGACACCGGGCCCGTCTCCTCCAACCCCGTATCCTTTACCCTCATCGGGCTAGCTTCAGGACAAACCTACTACCTCGTGGTCACCGCTTACGATACCTACCGGAATGAAAGTGACTTCTCCCCCGAAGTAAACGGGGCCGCTAAATAGTTTCCTTCCGCCTTTTTTCTCTCGCCCGCTTCGCTAGAGCACGCAGAGTTCGCAGAGACGAATAATATTTGGCCAAATACATAGAAATAATTCGATAGGCCGCTTATTAGAACGGGTCTTCTCTGCGGTCCCTGCGGGCTCTGCGAGAGACAAAGCTTTTATCTCTCGCCCGCTTCGCTAGAGACGC
>JAPLIW010000761.1 GCA_026388915.1 Deltaproteobacteria bacterium | reverse complement strand
GGAAAGTGGGCGGAAAATTTACCTACCCCGATGACCAGGATATCGGCAAATATGTATATCCGAAGGATTACGGTGATTACTTCACCGACGATCCCAACATTCCTTTCCCCTCCTTCCTGTAATTAAGGGGGCAAAGGATTTTTCTTCCCGCTGCGGGGGCCCCACGGAGTCCCCTGCAGCAAATAGGGGAGCCAAGATGGCGCAGCAAAGACTCTTTAAAGGAATCACCCCCTACCTTTTCGTTGCCCCGGCCGTCTTTGTCCTGGCCTTCACCTGCCTCTACCCGGTCATCAAAGGTTTTGAGCTGAGCTTCTATGATTGGTCTCTGGGTACGCCGATCGAATCCCGCAAATATATCGGCTGGGAGAACTTTGTCTGGGCCTGGCAGGACCCGGCGCTATTCAATTCGATCAAGGTGACCCTCCTATTTACCGCCTTTGCAGTTACGGCTGAACTTTTCCTTGGCCTTCTGATCGCGTTCCTCCTGGAGAAGGGCATCAAGGGAATCGTCGTCCTGCGGACGGTTTTCATCATGCCGATCATGATTGCTCCCGTCGTGGTAGGCCTCCTGTGGCGATATCTGTTCGATGCCAATTTCGGTTTGATTAACTATATCGTTTCCCTGTTAGGATTCGAACCGAAAGTCTGGCTGGGCACTCCGGGGCTGGCCCTTCCGGCGGTGATTATCACCGACATCTGGCAGTGGACCCCCTTTATGTTCATTCTCTTTCTTGCCGGTTTGCAGAGCCTGCCCAAAGACCCGGTGGAAGCCGCCCATGTGGATGGGGCCACCACCTGGCAAGTGATTCGCCAGGTGAAACTGCCCCTTCTGGCTCCCGTGATTTGGGTGGCGGTCATTCTTCGTATCATTGACGCCTTCCGCAGTTTGGAAGTCATGTTCATCATGACCTTCGGCGGTCCGGGCAGAGAAACCGAAGTTCTCTCCCTCAATATCTACAAAACGGCTTTCATGAGCCAGCGTCTGGGCTTGGCCGCAGTCAATGCCATATTTCTCCTGGCCTTTATCTTACTTTTCAGCATGGCCTTTCTGATTATTGCCCGGCCTGCCTTATCCAGGAAATAGCGGGAAGAAGAAAGGGAGTGAGAAATGATGAAAACTGACTCTTTGAAAAGCCCGTCGGGAAAAGGCTCCCCGGTTGGAAAATTCAAGGCCGATGGGCCTAACCGCGAAGTCTGGAAGGCGGGGAAAAGCATCCTGATCTTCATCCTGGGGTTCCTCTATCTCGTTCCGGTCATCGTTTTATTCCTGACCTCCTTTAAAACCCAGATCCAGATTATGGAAAAGGGCTTCAACTGGTTTTTCATGCCGACCCTGATGAATTATTCAAACGTCCTTCTGGAACAGGGCTTCCTGCGGTACATGACCAACAGCCTGATCGTGGGGTTGGTGTCGACTTTCGTCACCCTGCTCATCGGAGGGTTCGCATCGTACGCTCTGGTTCGCTTCAACTTCTTCGGAAAAGGTACCATTTCCTTCGGCACTCTGCTTCTCCGGATGATTCCCCCGGCGGTTCTGGTCGTGCCGATTTATGTTCTATGGTCCTACTTCGGGCTGTCCGATACCCTTCTCGGGTTGATCATCATCTACGTCGGTTTGAACCTCCCCTTCACCATCTGGGTGCTCATCAGCTTCATCTCCGATGTGCCCGTGGAATTGGAAGAAGCCGCCGTGGTGGATGGCTGCGGGCCCTGGAGAATTTTCTTTACCGTCATCCTTCCCCTGATCAAACCAGGATTGGCTGCGGCCGCTATTTTCACCTTCCGGATCGCCTGGAATGAGTTCATCCTGGCTCTGGTTCTGACCAACCGCATCACCCGGACCCTCCCCGTGGCCACAACGATCTACCTGACGGATACGGGTGTGGAATGGGGAAATATCACCGCCATGGGAACCCTCGTGGCGCTACCCGCGATCATTTTTACGTTCATCGCCGCTAAACAGTTAATTGCCGGCTTGACCGCCGGCGCGGTGAAAGGATAATCGTTCTGCAATTCTAACGGAGGAGAGCCATGGCTAAAGTGTTGATGGAAAAGCTGAACAAGCACTTCGGGGAAGTCAAGGCGGTGAAGGACTT
>JAPLIW010000842.1 GCA_026388915.1 Deltaproteobacteria bacterium | reverse complement strand
GCTGACCCTGAAAGAGATCGGAGAAGTCCTGGGGTTTACCGAATCCCGGATCTGCCAGATCCACGCCAAAGCCATTTTGAAGCTGAAATCCAAAATCCGCCCCTACCTGAGGGACTCGGCATGAAAAGAAGATCCAAAGGCCGGACGACCGGCGATCCCTTCGTCGGGGAGGACGGCGACCGGGGGAAAAGAGGGGGAGGAGGAGAATGACCGATTCGAGCCTGAACATCCTGGTGGTGGACGATTTCGCCACCATGAGGCAGATCGTGAGAAAGGCCCTGAAGCAGCTGGGGTACAACCATGTCTTCGAAGCGGATGACGGGACCAGCGCCCTGGAAGTTTTGAAGAAGGAGAAGATCCAGTTCATCATCGCCGACTGGAATATGCCCCAGATGCCGGGAATTGAGCTGCTGAAGACCGTGCGCAGCAACGAAGAGTGGAAGGGCCTGCCCTTTCTGATGATTACCGCCGAAGGGCAGAGGGGATATGTTCTGGAAGCGGTGAAGCATAAGGTCAGCAACTATATCGTGAAGCCCTTTACTCCGGAAGTCTTGAAGGAGAAGATCAACAAGATTTTGGAGACGAAATAAAGGGGAAAGGGGCTGGGGAACCAAGCCCGACTCCCCCAGCTCTGGGACCTGAAATCCCATGCCGGATGATTACTCGGTCTTTGGCCAATTGAGTCAGATGAATCCCCCGGGATCCACGAGGAATTCCAAGGAAGTCCCGGTGGATAAGGATGTGCGGCGGCGACTGAAAGGGAAGAAGAAAGAGCCGGAGAAGGAGAAGGCGGAAGAAGAGGACCTCGAGCTGGAAGAAGGGACGGAATCCTCGAAAGAAAAACCGCCGGTGGGGAAAGTCGTGGATATTACCATCTGAAGATGGGAAGGGGAAGGTGGAGATGAATTTCAACGATGCTTGGGGACTTCTTCTGGTCGAGGCCAGCATCCTGGCCTCCCTCCTGGTCATCCTTTTTTTCGTGGGGAGAACGTTGCGGATGGCTACCGCGAAGAAGGCCAGAGGATTGACCCAGAGCAGGAAAAGCCTGGAAACCAACCTGGAAAGGATCAACCAGCTGCTCAAGGAGTCGGAGACCCTCACCCAGGACCTTACCAACAATCTGGCGGAGAAAAGGGAGATCATAAAAAAACTGATGGAATCCCTGGACGAAAAAATTCGCGGCCTGAACCTGCTGCTGGAGAAGCTCGAAGGAAGGATCCCCCCTCCGGCCCCGGCGGGCGGCGGCAGGGAAGGAAACGGGCCGGTGGTGGAAATGGCTTTGGCGGGATGCGGAGTCTCCGATATCGCCAAACGCCTGGGCCTTTCCCAGGAAGAAGTCCGGTTGATCCTGGATTTGAGGAAGATCACCACCAGTTGACCCTTCGACCGTACCCCGGGCTTTGTTCTTCAGGCCCGGGATTCGGGCGCGCTCAGGATCAACCCCGAGCCCTGGCCGGAGAGCCGAAAGGTTGAGAAAAGGCAACTACATTCCCCTTGGACGAGATCAAGATTTTTTTTCCATCCCTCTTTCTCCCCCTCCCGGAAGGATCCCGCGACCCTGAAAAAACCCCCCTCTTTATCCCGGGAGACCGGGTCCAGGGAAGAGTGCTCCAGCAGATCGATACCCACCATTTCTCCCTCCAGCTGGGAAGCCGGACGGTGGTCGTGGAAAGCAACGTTTCCCTCCCCCTTTCCGCGGACCTTATGTTCCGGGTGGAGGAGGCCGGCCCCCGGACCCTTCTGAAATGGCTCCCTCCGGAAAGCCCGGAAGACCCCCCCGCGGTTTCTTTCCTGAAAAGGGCCCTGGCCACGGATATCCCGCTGGAACAACTGGCGGCCAAGCTGTCCAACCTGGAGAAGGTGAAATGGATGCCCTCCGTGGAGAAGGAGAACTGGAAGGAATTCTTCCACCTATTCCATCGGTTTTCCCTCTCTGAGTTGGAATCCCAGGGCCCCCATCTGCTGGAAAAACTGTTTTCCCAATCGGGCTTTTTCTGGGAGAGCAAGGTCCAGCAGTGGATCGAAGGGGGAAGGCAAGAACCGGCGGACCCTCTGGTCCGGGAGGATCTCAAGGGTCTGGCCCTGAAACTCCTGGATGACCTGAAAGGACTGGCCGGTTCATCCGGACCCGAATCGGGAATGCCCGGGACCCTGGAGGAGCTGAAGCAGGACCTGGGGAGCTTTCTCCAGAAGATTGAGCTCTATCAGATTCTCAACCTTCGGCCTTCGGACTCGCCCGATCGGTTCTTTCTCTTTCTCCCTCTCTGGCTGGGAAATCAGCTGCAGTTTGTGGAATTCGACCTTTCCCTTCCCCGGGAGAAATCCGCTCCGGGAAAGGGGGATGGGTTTTCGGTCCTTTTTCTGCTGAACCTTCCCGACCTGGGAAAGGTGAGGATCGACGTCCAGATAAAGGAAAAAGACCTTTTCTGCCGGTTCGTGGTTTCCGAAGGGGAAGTAGCGGAATTCCTCAAACAGGGCCTTCCCCTCCTGCGGGAACGTTTGGAAGGACTGGGGTTCCAGCCTTCCCTCCAGATGACCGCCGGCCCGGTGGAAATGGAGAAGGAAATTTATCTGCGGGACCTGGAGAGAGA
>JAPLIW010000852.1 GCA_026388915.1 Deltaproteobacteria bacterium | reverse complement strand
AGAATGAAAAGAAAATCAAGCGGATAGCCTCCCCTGGCAGGGGATTTGAATTTCCATGCAGATTTGTTAATTTCCTCGACAACTGTAAAAAGAAAATTTGCAGCACGGTAACCTGAAACTGTCTTGATGCCCCGGGTGGCTGCAGAAATAGAATCTATAAAGCTTGATGATCTCGTAAAAAGTCTCTTGGATCGTCACCCCGGCGAAAGCCGGGGTCCAGAACATCTTGAAATAACTGGATTCCGGCTTTCGCCGGAATGACGCATTCTATAGAATTTCGACTTTTTACGAATTCATCAAGCTTATTCCATTTTATGAAGGAAGGCAGGCTATATTTTTTTCATCCATGCGTCCGGACAGCCTGCCTTAAACAGCGAAAATGCTGGTCTGCCCCACGGCAATAAAAGAGTGCCGCAGAGAATGCAGAATGTCGATGGATGATGGGCTAAGCGGCGGGGATATGGGTCGAGGTGACTTCTGCCAACAGGCGGTTTTCTTTTCCCGTTAGCCTCGTTCTGATCACCATAAGTCTTTCCCCTTTGCGGACAAACCGTGCTTCAGCCTTGATTTCGCCATCCTTTTGGTTACTCAACAGGGTTACATGAAGATTAACAGCCAGGGGAAACCCTTTCCCGTCCGGCCCGATTTCCTTGCTGCCAATGGCCAGCACGGAAGCCGTTACGTCCGCGAGCCATATCATCGCCCCTGCCTGAACCGTGCCAAATGGATTGAGGACTCCTTTCGACACCGGCATCCGGCTGATCACATAATCCTCATTGCGCTCTTCTACAGAAAATTCGATGTGCCCGCTTCTTGCGGCAGAATGGATATGGTCTCGTAAGGTTTTCATCGGATCCTATCCTATTCGGTAGCGCTTCAGTTTCTCCTCGTCCAGGTCCATTCCCAGGCCCGGCCGCTGGGGCACGGGCAGGTATCCTTTCTCCGGCTTCAGTGGTTCCCTGACCACGGCGTCGAATACCATGATGTCCAGGTCCAGCGGGAAGTATTCAGCCATAAGGGCGTTCGGGACCGAGGCCATCAAATGGACATGGACATCGTGGAAGTAATGGGAGGAGACGGGCCGATCGTAAGCGGAGGCCAGGGCAGCCACTTTCATCCATTCACTGACCCCGCCCACCACGGCCACGTCCGGCTGGAGGATATCCGCGGCCTTGTGCTCGATGAGGTCGCGAAACCCCCAGCGGGTGCACTCCTGCTCGCCGGTGGCGATGGGGGTCTCGAACAGGGCCGCCAGCTCGGCGCTTCCCCGGAAATTGTCGGGGAGGACGGGCTCTTCGAACCAGCCGATCTTGTATTCTTCGAACGCGCGCATGATCTTGCGGGCATAGGTGAGTTCGTTCCAGGCGCAGTTGGCATCCACCAGGATTTCCACCCCGTCGCCCACCGTGCGGCGGAGGATCTTCAGCCGCTCCACCTCTTCCTTGAAGGAGAGGGCCCCTACCTTTATTTTGATACTGCGGAAGCCCCGCTCCACGATGCCCGCCATTTCGTCGGCCATCTGCTGAAAACTCTCCCCCTGCCGGTAGTATCCCCCGGATGAATAAATGGGAATCTTATCGGTGTAAGCGCCCAGAATTTTGTAGAGGGGTTTATTCAGCGCCCGGCCCTTGATGTCCCAGAGGGCAATGTCGACGGTGCTGAGCGCCCGGATTACCGCTCCTTTCCGCCCGAGCATGAGGGTGGTCCGGAACATCTTGTCCCACAGCCTCTCGGTGTCGAAAGGGTCGGCCCCCATCACCAAAGGCTTCAGGGTTTCATTCACCGCGGTGAGCACCACGGAACCGCCCAGGGTGTAGGCTGATCCGGTGATCCCCTCGTCAGTGTGGACCCGCGTGACCACGTATTCCCGCGCGGTCACCGTCTTGCCGGACATGGAAGTGGGCTTCTTCAGGGGAATAGAGATCAGGATAGCCTGAACATCGGTGATCTTCATGGTCGTCTCTCCTGGCTGCCTTAATAAAGATTTCTGGGGATGTAAATTGAATATCCAAAAATCCGAGTTGTCTGTCAAGAAAAATTCCCTCCCATGCTTCTTCCATTCCGCCCTGCACTACGTAGAGTGCAGGGCAGCCCTGAACCCCAAGTGGTTCAGGGCGCAATCCGAAATCCGCAATCGAAAAGGCCGGTATAACGTTTCCCCTTTAGCCGGTCACCCGGTGAGCCCCTAAACCGGAAACTGGCAACCGGCAACTTTTTTCATTCCGCATTCCGCATTCCGAATTCCGCATTCGATCGGGTTCTCTTGCTTTTCATTCCGCATTCCGCAATCCGAAATCCGCAATTGGTTGGGGGGCTTGTTTTTCCATTCTGTTTCTGGTAATTTTTTTTTATTCCTACTCAATAAACACCCACCGGCTCACCCTTTCAGATAAATGAAATCGGGCTTATTTGTCGACCGGAAATTCAAACCGGAAGAAAGGGTGCAGATCGCGGACCTCGACCGGAAAGTGATGGAATATCTATACAAGGAGGCCGAGGGGTATTTTATGATGGACCCGGAATCCTACGACCAGATCCAGGTGGACAAGCACCACCTGGAAGCCTTCGACCCCTTCCTTCAGCCCAACATGAAATTGACGGTGGAATTCCTGGGGGAGGACCCCGTCCACGTGGTCTTTCCCGAATGGGTAGAGCTCCAGGTAACCTCTACTCCCCCCAGCCTGGGCAGCCTCCAGGACGAAGTGACCAAGCCCGCCACCCTCTCCAACGGCCTCCAGATCCAGGTCCCCCAGTTCATCAAGGTTGGAGACCTGGTCAAGGTCAACGTAGCCACAAAAAAATACATGGAGCGAGTGAAGCGGTAACCACCGCCGATTTTTTTGATCTATGGCGGTTGAGAAAGAAACTGCAGCTATGTTATAGAATCACAAGGACTCAATCTCTCGACCGATCAAGAACGAAGAGGGTTCAGATGAAAATCGAAATTGATAAGCTTACCGAAGCAGAGCTCATTGAGCTCAACCATAGGGTGGTGGCCCGCTTGCGGTTCTTGAACCAGAGGCGCGCCCATACGCATATGCTGGAGTTCAGTATCGGCGATCGGGTCGCTTTTCAGCCTGAAGGGCGTTCTCGCATTGTAGGTATGCTGACGCGCTACAACAAGAAAACGGTCACGGTTATCACCGAAAGCGGAGAGCACTGGAACGTCTCACCCAATCTTCTTCGAAAAGTGGAGCCTTCCGAGAAATCAATGACCCAAGAAGGCAACGTAATTCCGCTCCATAAAAAATGAGCATGTGGTTCCAGCCATCTCGTGCTGGAAGCGATA
>JAPLIW010000298.1 GCA_026388915.1 Deltaproteobacteria bacterium | reverse complement strand
TTCTCTGGGCGTCGAAGATCGGCTGGCGGGCGATGAAACTTTCCATGGGGGTTTGTTTCCTTTTTGATTGCTGAGGAAGTCAAAAAAATCTGAAACTGTTTATCCGCAGATTACGCAGATTACGCAGAGAACACTGAAGTATAAATACTACGAATAAGACCAGCTTTGCAGCACTCAAAGCCCGAATCAGCTTCCCCACCCACTCATATTTGTTTTAATTTTTTAATCTGTGTTGATCCGCGTTCATCTGCGTTCCATTGAGTCTTTATTGTTTTCACGAAAATGCGGTTCGTGAATCGCCGCTAAAACCCTTTCCTCCTGCTATGCCGGACGGCCTTGCCCTCTTCCCAGGAAATCTCCCACACCCCGGTGGCGACCCGGGGCAGGTCTTCGTAGAACATTTCGGTCTGATGGATGATCTCGACGGTCTCTCCGGAGGGCGCCGGTTTCTGCAGGATCGTGGCATCCAAGTCTACCATCAGCCGTTCTTTGTCCACCAGGGCATAATGGGCGTAGACTTCCAGGTCGCGTCCGGATTTGTTCTTCACCGCGATCTTCCATTCCCATTCCAGCACGTTGATGCTCCGCGACTGACCCGCGGAAGCCGGCGGGGCTTCCCTTCGATAGGCCCGGGTCATGCGGAACCCGTGGCTGACGACTTCCAAAGGGTAGCCTTGGGGATCATCCTGGGTGAATTCCCGCCACTCCTGCTGGGATTTCGAGAGGCCGGGACCGAGCAATCGGGGAAGGCCAAAAACCAGAAAAAGAACCAGGCAGATGAGTCCGACGAGAATCAGATAGATCCATTTTCTTCCCAGGGGGAAGTAAAAACCCTTTCGCGCCAAGATGGGTCTCCCGAATAAGGAGCGGTCCGGCCTTCTTAATTACAAGTTTATCACATCCAAGGCGGGCCGGGTCAATGGTTATAAAGGATTTGCCCTCCTGGTTCACTTTCACCTCTGTTGATAAGAAATCAAGAAGGATAGGCGGACCCATGGCCTCCCTGCAGGGTCGGATCTTTCGGCATCATGAGGCATCGATCATTCCTTGGCACGGGCGGGGTGTCCTTCGATCCCTTCTATGGCCGAATCTCATCCTGCCCGCCTTTTTTTGCGGAAGCCAGGGGACTCTTCTCCCGAAAAGTGACTTCCCGCCGATGCTGCCTTCAAGATCCGATCCCGCAAGGAGGCCAACCACTTAGGAAATTTCAAAAATAAACCAGGGGGGAAAGTTATAAAGAAAGGCCGAAGGGCGATTCGTCTTCCGACCCGACATCTTTTCCTGCAACCCAGATCGAAATTGGAGTAATCTCCCGGAAGACACATCGATTCGCATCCAAGAACCTTCAGGATGGGGAGAAAAGGGAAATATTTTCCCTTAAGTTTAAGGTGGAAAAGACCGACACATGGGTAGAGATATTTCCCGTCCGCGAATCCTAAACATTATGCCGGTGAATCGTTCACCCGGAACCAATGGGGAAAAGTACCATGTACGGCGTTAAGTGCCCCAAATGCGGCCTGATGCAGCTTCCCAAGGAAAAGTGCCAGTCCTGCGGAAAGGAGCTGAATGGTTCCAAGGGACCGGGCCATGGAAAGTTGACTTCCGCCCCGAGCTCTACGGCATCTCCATCGGTCCCGAACCCGGTCGCCGCTCCGATTCAGCCCGCGATTCAAAGAGGGGCAATGGAAGAGACTCGACGCCTCTCCTTTCACGGATCGGGGGGGACGCTTTTCGGAATCTACCTGCTCAACACTTTGCTGGCCATTTTCACCCTGGGGATCTATTCTTTCTGGGGAAAGACCAAAGTTCGAAGTTACCTGTGGTCCCAGACTGAGCTCGAACGGGACTGTTTCGTCTACCATGGGACCGGGAAGGAACTGATGTCCGGGTTCTCCAAGGCCATGCTGGTCTTCGGGATCCCCCTGACGATCTTAACCCTGCTGCCCAATTTTCTGGAGCCCAAGGAGATGCTGAAGATCGGCTCCCAGGTTTTGACCTATACCATCGTGATGATCTTCGTCCCCGTGGCCATGGTGGGAGCCCGGCGTTACCGCCTCAGCCGGACCTCCTGGCGGGGAATCCGCTTCTCTTTCCGGGGCAAGATCGGGGATTTCATGAAAATCTTCCTGGGGGGTGGCCTCTTAACGGCCCTTTCCCTGGGATTTTACTATCCCTTTTTTGCCGTGCGGCGGCAGGCATTCATGATGGGAAATTCCTACTTCGGCAACCGCCGTTTTGAATTTGACGGCAACGGCCGGGACCTGTTCAAACCCTATTTGCTCGCTCTCCTGCTGACCCTTCCGACCCTGGGCCTTTCCTGGTTCTGGTTCCTGGCCAAAAAACAGAGGTATTTCTGGGGGCATACCCATTTCGACGCCATCCATTTCCAGTCCACCGTCACCGGCGGACGGCTGCTGGCCCTGCACTCGACCAACCTCCTTCTCCTGGTTTTCACCCTGGGCGTGGCCTGGTCGTGGGTGATGGTTCGGAAGATTCGGTTCGCCTTCGCCTACCTGACCCTGGAAGGGATGGTGGATCCGGCCATGATCCGACAGGAAGCCCAGGCCGCCTCCGCCACCGGGGATGTGCTGGCCGGTCTCATGGATGCCGGTTTTGACCTGGGAACATAACGAAAAGTTTCGGGTTGCGAGTTTCGAGTCTCAAGTTCTTATCATTCGGTTCAGCTTTTTCTTATTCCGCATCCGCAATCGGATGCCGATGAACTCCGTGCGGGCGACCGGCCGGTCGCCCCTCCAAACTCCGAACTTGATTTATGCAAACCGACCTTGAAGGCTATTACCTGGACGGCCGGACGGCGATCCGACACCGTGTCGGGGTCCGCCTTACCCCCATGGAACTGCAAATCGTGCTGGAAAACGGGGACACCATCTCCTGGCCTTTGAAGGAGGTCCGGCAGCCAAAGAATTTCTTCGGAGATGAGCAGATCCGCCTGGAAAGGGGAGGGGACACTCCGGAAGTTCTCCTGGTCCCCGGCTCCCTCTTTTTGAGAAAATGGAGAAGTATCTCGCCGGATGGGGAAAAGCGATTCCATGCGCCCGCGCGCCGGAAGAAATGGGTGGCGGCGGTTCTCTTGTCGGCCCTGGGAGCCATGGCAGTCCTGGCGGGCCTCTATCTCTGGGGGATCCCGGTCCTGGCTTCATT
>JAPLIW010000758.1 GCA_026388915.1 Deltaproteobacteria bacterium | reverse complement strand
ACAGATAAACACAACGCGGCTGCGCCGTAACCAAAGAAAAGTGTGCTTAAGTGCACTTAAGTGCCTCAAGTGCCTTAAGTAATAAATTCGAAAGATTATCTAATTTGGATCACCCTATGCCTAACAAAATGTAAAGACCTTACACAAAAGTAGTACAGATAAACACAGGTAAATAATTCGGAAAAGACCAAAGACAAAGGATAGAATGGGACGCGGATGAACGTGGATCAACACGGATGGAGCGTTAAGGACGAATACGAGTGCCTGGGTAATCTGATTTGAGCTTTGAGCTTTGCATAGCCATTCTTATTCGAAGCATTTAAACCTCGGTGATCTCTGCGTAATCTGCGAAATCTGCGGATAAACAGTTTCGGGCTTTTATAATTTCATAAGCAACAAGAAGGTATGGCCGCCAAATGAAAAACCTCCCGAGACATAGGCTGCGAACCCTGTCTTTCGTGGCCTTAGGTTTTTTGACTGCGTTTTATTTCCTTTCCCCCGTGGAGGCTGGGGGAGCGGATTGGAAATTTATCGAGAAGGATGACGAGGGGCTTTGGTTTTTTGATTCTGAAACGGTGGAATATCCTTCGGGTAGCCTGATCAAAGTGCAAACGAAGAAAATCTATAAGGAAAAAGCCGTGCTTGCTGCCGTTGATAAATACGGGAAAAATTATGAAAATCTGGACCACGTTCTGGCGGAGTGGGAAATCGACTGCGTTCAAAGGAAGTTTAAATTATGCTCGGCGATTTTTTATTCCAAACAAAACGCCTTGATTGAACGATATGATGCTGAAAAAGAAGGGTGTTTACCTCCCGACGATATCTCTCCGGATTCATACTTGGAATTGCTGCGCAAAAAGGTTTGCAGATAAATGGATTCTACATAGTTACCCCCCTGGGCGGAGGATGTCTCCGGCCTTCTGCCAATCTGGGACGGCAGAAGGAAATTCAGGGCCGTAGAAAAAAAGGCGCTCTTTCCGGGTCGCTCTCTGTTTGGCGGAGAAAGGCAGACGATGACCTCTCTGGACCGAATTGAAGAAAATCGCAAAGCTAGAGTGGTCGACATCCAGGGCGGATGGGGAATTCGGGGGCGCCTGGGACAGATGGGGATCCATCCCGGAGACATCCTCACGGTGCGGAGATATGGAGCCCTGCGGGGTCCCATCTTGATCGAAGTGCACGGTTTTCAGGTGGCCCTGGGAAGGGGAATCGCCCGTCGAATCCTGGTGGAAGGGGTGGAATGAGAATCGCCCTGGTGGGACAGCCCAACTGCGGAAAGAGCACCCTTTTCAACCACGTGGCGGGATATCGGGCGATGACCGCCAACTTCCCGGGAACGACCGTGGAATACACGGAGACCAAAACCCGCATCCAGGGCCACGACTGCACCTGCATGGACCTTCCCGGGACCTACTCTTTGGTTTCCGGCGATCGGGCCGAAATGGAGACCCGACGGCACCTGCTCTTCGGAGAGGTGGACCTGATCATCAACGTGGTGGATGCTTCCCTGCTGGGCCGCAGCCTGGAATTGACCCTGCAACTCTTGGAACTGGAAATACCCATGGTGCTCTGCTTGAACATGACCGACGAAGCCCAGAGAAAAGGGATCCAGATCGATGCCCGGAAGCTTTCCGACCTCCTGGGCATTCCGGTTGTGCCCGCCATGGCTTCCATGGGAAAAGGCCTCCAGGAATTGTTCCGCCAGGCGCTTCAGGTGTGGCAGGAAAAGGAAAGGGGAAAAACCCAGAGATTCAGCAAAGACATCGAGGAAGTCATCGGGCGAATAACCTTCCTACTGGAGGCCGATTGGCCGGTCCGGGAAAAGGTCCCCACTCGATTTCTGGCTCTCAAGTTGCTGGAAAGAGACCCCTCCTTCCTGCTGGAAATTGAGGGGAAAAAAAATCTTCAATCCCAACTCCGTCCCCTTCAGGATCGGCTGGAGGAGGCCCATGGCGTTCCCGCGGAGGAGGTGATTTCCTCCGAACGTCATGCCCTGTCCATGAACCTCTTCGAAAAGGCGGCCCGAATCATCCATCCCCCGAAGACGGATTGGAG
>JAPLIW010000670.1 GCA_026388915.1 Deltaproteobacteria bacterium | reverse complement strand
GGGTGATTCTGGTGGCCCACCGCCTGGAGGAGATCGTCCCCAACATCACTCACGTCCTAATGGTCAAGGACGGACGCCTGTTCCGCCAGGGGCCCAAGGATGAAATCCTGACCTCCGAGAACCTGACCCAGCTCTATGGATGCAGCCTCGTGCTGGGCAAAAACAACGGGACTTATTTTTTGACCTACGGAGAGGAAAAGGGCTCTCTCCGGGAGCTGCCGGCAGAGCGGCGGGAAGCCCTCACCGGAGGCCCGGAAACGCTGATCGAGATGAAGGATACCACGGTCAGCTACGACGGTCGGGTCGTCCTGGACCGGCTCAACTGGGTCATGAGGCGGGGAGAAAACTGGGCCGTCCTGGGGCCGAACGGCGCCGGGAAATCGACCCTGGTGAAGCTCATCCTGGGGGAGAACCTTCAGGCCTACGCCAACCAGATCTTCCTCTTCGGCCGGCGCCGGGGTTCGGGGGAATCCATCTGGGATATCCGGAAGCGGATCGGGGTCGTCTCCGCCGAACTCCAACTTCAATACCGGAAGAGGATCAGCGCTTTTGAGGTTATTGCCTCCGGGTTCTACGATTCCATCGGCCTGTACCGGGCCCCCACTGCCGAACAGAAGGAGATAGCCGACCGCTGGGTTGATTTCCTGGGCATTAAAGATCTTGCCAAGGAGCCCTTTCTTCAGCTATCCTTCGGGCAGAGGAGAATGATCCTCCTGGCCCGGGCCATGGTCAAGAGTCCTTCCCTGCTCATCGCCGATGAGCCTTGTCATGGCCTGGATGTACCCAACCGGGGTAAAATTTTAGCGGTCTTGGAAAAAATCGGGCGGACCCAAACCCGCCTCCTCTACCTCACCAACCGCCGGGACGAAATCCCGGGTTGCATCACCCATGTCCTGCGGCTGGAGAAGGGCAAGGTACTCCAGCAGGGGAGAAAAGAAGAAATCGTAGGGGCGGTTCGCGAACCGCCCCTACCCATCATCTGAAGGAAAGGCATGAATTCCGGAACCCGAAAATTTCCCGTAGCCAGAGAAGGGATGATCTTTATTCTTCCCCTCGGGGTACTTTCTCTGATTCTATGGATCTTCCGGCTTCCCCTTCTGGCAGGATTCTGCACGTTTCTGACGCTTTTCGTCATTTATTTCTTCCGGGACCCCGAACGAAGCGTTCCCCCGGGCGATAAGGCCGTTCTGTCGCCCGCCGACGGGAAAGTGATCCAGGTGCAGCCCTGCGTGGAAGAACGGTTTCTTCAGGGGCCGGCGATCAAGATCAGCGTGTTCATGTCCCTCTTCAACGTCCACGTGAACCGCAACCCTCTTTCGGGGCGGATTGCCGATTGTGCTTATTCGCCGGGGAAATTTCTGCGGGCCGACCTGGATCGAGCTTCGGCCGCCAATGAACAGAATGCCCTGCTGATGGAAACCGCGGAAGGGGCCCGGCTGATGGTCGTTCAGATCGCCGGGTTGATCGCCCGGCGGATCGTCTGCTGGGTGAAGAAAGGGGATTCGGTGGTAAGGGGGCAGAGATTCGGCTTGATCCGGTTCGGTTCCCGGCTGGACATCTACCTGCCCCGGGACACTCAGCTTCAGGTGCGGGTGGGGCAGAAAGCCCTGGCCGGCCAAACCATCCTGGGACACCTTCCATGAGACGAGAAAAGAAAGAACGCCTCAAAAAAATGAACCGGATGCGCAAGGGGATCTATATCCTGCCCAACCTGATCACCTCGGCAAGCCTCTTCTGCGGGTTCTTCGCCCTTCTGCGCACCCTCCAGGAGGATTTCTACACCGCGGCCATCTTCATCCTGGCGTCCGGACTCCTGGACGGGATGGACGGAAAAATCGCGCGCTACACCAACACCACCAGCCGCTTCGGCGTGGAGTTCGACTCCCTGGCCGACGTCATCGCCTTCTGCGTGGCCCCGGGGATTCTGGTCTATGCCTGGGCCTTGGAGCCCTTCGGGCGCATGGGCTGGCTCGCGGCTTTTCTCTTCGTGGTCTGCGGGGCCCTCCGCCTGGCCCGTTTCAACCTTCAGGGCAGCACGGTGGAGAGCCGCTTCTTCAGCGGCCTTCCCACCCCGGCCGCCGCCGGGGTCATCGCCACCGGTATTCTGGTCTTCTACGAAGTCGGAGACACCGGGGTCAGCAGGCACCTGACCGTCCTCATCGTCACCTATCTCCTGGCCTTTCTCATGGTCAGCACTTTTAAGTACTACGGGTTCAAGGATATCGAGCTCTTCCGCCGCAAGCCCTTCCGCTGGCTGGTCATCGCCATTCTGCTGCTCATCGTTGTCGCCTATGAGCCCGAATACACCCTTTTTGGCCTCTTCTTTGCCTATTTCATTTCCGGCCCGATTCTCACTCTCGTTCTTCTCTATCGCCGCCGTCATCCCAAACCGGTGATTCCAGAGGGAAAGGCGGCCTAGGAGGAAAGGAGCCGGATTCGATCGCGCGGCAGAGCCCAAAGAGGAGAATCATTTACTATAGGGAACGGCCAAAATAAGTTGACATGATCAAAGGCCGCATTTTGAATCAAGCCCATACGAGCCAGAAATCCCCTCATCCCCCCTTTTTTAAAGGGGGGCAAGGGGGGATTTCTGGAGATGTCGGACACATGGCGATGTCACCTTATTTTTGTCGTTCTATATAGTTTCCGTTGGATGGAGCGGACGAGTTTCTCGTCCCATTTTGTTAGAAAGGCAGCACCCGCTATGGAAAGAGTCCTGATCTTCGACACCACCCTGAGGGACGGAGAGCAATCTCCGGGAGCCAGCATGAACCTGGGAGAGAAGATTCTCTTCGCCCGGCAGCTCGAGCG
>JAPLIW010000250.1 GCA_026388915.1 Deltaproteobacteria bacterium | reverse complement strand
TCCTTGAACCCGGAGCTCAGGATGTGGATGTTGCACACTCCCTTGCGACTGCATTCCTCCAGCACCGGGGGAACGAATTGGGCCGGGACACAGACGATGGCCAGGTCCACCGCTTCCGGAAGGGCGGAGATGCTGGGGTAGACCTTCAGCCCGGAGATCTCCCCCGCAGTGGGATTGATGAGATAGATCTTTCCGGGAAACTCGGCACGCTGCACATTCTTGAGGAAGAGTTGTCCCCCCAATCCGCTGTACGTACGGGAGATTCCCACGATGGCTATGCTCTTCGGATGAAACATCCTTTCAAAATCTTCTCTCTCTTCCGGCTCCATTCACTCAGACCTCTGCTTCCTGGTATTTTTTGCTGGGAACCTTTTATCGGGGCTTAGCCGCAGAATTGTCTTTTAACTTACAACTTGGAACTTGAACCTTGCAACTGAATTTCACCCAATATAGCCCCACAAAGGGGAAAAAGTTGACTCCTGCTTTGGTTTTCCATTATATTGGACATGCTTGAAACCCGCAAAACGAAGGAGAACCGGGAGACGCAAGAGACAGAACGCAACAAACAGGGCATTTCTGACTCTTTGCGTTCTCTGCACCACCAAGGTCTAGACTCTTTAAATTTTGTGAAGATAGTTTACCCCCCCACCCTATCCCTCCCCCTCGAGGGAGGAGGGAAGGGAGGGGGTGATCTCTGTTGGCTCTGTGGTTAATTTTCTTGCTGTAGAAAGGAGTTCGGACATGAAAGAAGTGGTCATCGTAGGAATGGTGCGCACGGCCATCGGCCGCATGGAATGGTGCGCACGGCCATCGGCCGCATGGGCGGCACGATTGCCCGGTATCGGCCGGAGGAACTGGGGGCTTTTGTCATCCGGGGGATTGTGGACAAGACGGGCATTGACCCGAACCTGGTGGAAGATGTGGTCATGGGTCTTTCCAACTCCTGGCATGCGGCCTACAACCCGGCCCGCTGGGCGGTGCTCAAGGCCGGTCTTCCCTACAGCCTCCCGGGGGTCACGGTGGAGAGGCAGTGCTCCTCCGGCCTGCAGGCGATCAACCATGCGGCGGCTCAGATGCTGGCGGGAATCGGAGACATCTACATCGCCGGCGGGATGGAGAGCTGGAGCCAGTGCCCCTGGATGATTCCCCGGCCCGATGAGGCCTACTCCTTCACTCCCCCGCAGATTCTGCGCCGGGAGACGGCCCCCACGCCGGAAGACAGCCTGGTCATGGGGATCACCGCGGAAAACCTGGTGGAAAAGTACAAGATTCCCCGGGAGGAACAGGACCTCTTCGGCCTGAAAAGCCAGGAGCGGGCTTTCAAGGCCATCCGGGGCGGCCATTTCAAGGACGAAATCATTCCCCTGGTCATCACCCAGAAGAAGAGCCAGATTGTCTTCGATACGGACGAACATCCGCGGGAGACCACCCTGGAGAAGCTGCGGGCCCTGGGGCCGGCCTTCAAAAAGGGCGGGACCATTACCGCGGGAACGTCTTCCGGCCGGAACGACGGGGCTGCCGCAGTCCTGATGATGACCCTGGAGAAGGCCAGGGAACTGGGGTACAAACCCCTGGCCCGGTGGGTGACCTGTGGGGTTTCGGGCGTGGACCCCAAAATCATGGGAATCGGCCCGGCCTACTCCATGCCCAAGGCCCTCAAACGGGCCGGACTGAAGATGTCCGACATGGAAGTCATCGAAATCAACGAAGCCTTCGCCGCCCAGGTGCTGGCCTGCGTCCGGGAGTTGAAAGCTCAGGGGCACACCGTCGACATGGAAAAGCTCAACCCCAACGGGGGAGCCATCGCCTTCGGCCATCCCAACGGCATGAGCGGGACACGCATCGCCATGTTCCTGATCAGCGAATTGAAGCGGAGGAACGGAAGGTACGGGATCGCTTCCCTGTGCATCGGAGGCGGCCAGGGCCTGGCAACAGTCTTCGAAAGACTTTAAATATTCACCGCAGAGATCGCGGAGAACGCAGAGAATTTAAAAGAAAGGAATAATGGAACAATGGAATAATGGATGGACAACGATTTTTTGGTTTGCTATTCGATTTCATCATTATTCCATCATTCCAGCATTCCAATTTGTTTGCTCTGCGGTGAAAGTATTTTAGTAGTTGACTACGTTGATTGCCCGGCCTTGCAGGAAGGAGATGATGTTTTCCACCAGCATCTCGTTCCCCCTCTCGATGGCCTCCGGGGTCATGCCGGCGTTGTGGGGGGAGATGACCACGTTGGGGAGGGAAAGAATAGGGTCATCGGCGGGCAGGGGCTCCTGGTCATACACATCCAATGCCGCGGCGGCCAGCTTTCCCTTCCGCAGGGCCTCGATCATGGCTGGGGTGTCCACGATGCTGGCCCGGGCCGTGTTCACCAGGATGCAGGAGGGTTTGACCCTTTCCAGGGCCTGCCGGGAGATGAGCCCGCGGGTCTTTTCCGAGGCTTTGATGGTGATGGCGATCACATCCGATTGGGAAAGGAGTTGATCGAATTCCACGAACTGAATTCCTGCTTCTTCGGCCCTCCGGGGGCTGGCGTTGAAAGTCCAGGCCCAAACCTTCATCCCGATTCCTTTCGCCAGACCCGCTAACTGCCGCCCGATATTTCCAAAGCCGATAATCCCCACCTTCTTTCCGTGGAGCTGGGTCATGGGCAGGCGCGTCCATCGCCCGGCGCGAAGCTCCTTTTCATGTTCGGGGATTTTCCGGGCCGCAGCGAGCATCAAGGCCAGGGTGTGCTCGGCTACGGAAACGGCCGAAAACCCGGGCGTGTTGGTCACCTTGATTCCCAGCCGGGAAGCGGCGCCCAGGTCCACGTTGTCCGTGCCGACTCCCAGGACGGCGATCATTTTCAAATCCGGGCAGCCCTTCAGCAAGGGTTCATCGAACTGGGAGTAAGCCCGGATGTTGACCGCCACTTTGGCTCCCTGAAGCCTTTGAATCAGCTCTTCCGGAGTGGAGGCCTTGTTCGTATACACCGTCACTTGAGCCTGCCGCTCAAGCCGTTTTAGAGCTGCAGTTCCCGAAAGGATGGAAGGAAAATCATCGGGGACGACCACCCGTTCCATGTTTTATCCTCTCTTTGCGCGCAGGAGCCTTTTCCCAGGCTCTAGTGCAGGATCCCCTTTTTCAGTTTTTTCAGCTCCTCCTCAAAGACCGGTTTGAAGCCCGCCACCGCCTGCTCCCACTCCGGGCTTCCCTCGGCTTTGGGATGGACCGCCGAGCCGCTGATGCCCAGGCGTTCCAGTCCGGCCAGCAAATCGGTTTCCGTTTTCTGGAGTTCATCCTTTTTCTTTTCCCGGTATTTCTGGAGCAGGTCTTTGATTTTTTTAACCGTCCAGGCGCTCGTGGGAAGGAAGGTTTCCAGCCCCTGCAGGATCAGGGCGTTGTCCCGCTCCAGGTTCACCGCCTCGATCAGGTTCTGAAGGAACAGCTGTTCCAGGTGCTTGCGCTGCTGGGGATCGAATTTGGCGAGTTCTTTCTCCACTTCCCGGAGGTGAAAGTCCACCTCCAGGAAACGGTTCACCAGGCCGACCGCCTTGGACTGGATCTCCTCTTCCTTCATTTTTTCCATTTCTTCATGGGAAAGACGAAGCCCCTTCGTCCTCTCCATGGCCAGCTCAACGGCGCTCTTGATTTCCCCCATGATTCAACCTCCGTAACGCCCAGGCAAAAATGTTGCTTCCGGCTGGTCGATAAAAAAATTCTACCAAAAAAAGGCCACCCCTTCAATAAATACCGCCTGTTGAACTGTGAATGTTTTCCCTATTCCGCATTCCGCATTTCTTCCCTCCCTTGACTCCCCCCCTTTTAATGCTTAGTT
>JAPLIW010000068.1 GCA_026388915.1 Deltaproteobacteria bacterium | reverse complement strand
GATCGCCGAAAGGACCTTTTCCTTCCGTACCTCGGGTTTGAGCTTTCCGGTTTTTACATCCTCGAACAAAAAAGTCACCGGGTTTTTGGGCTCGAATTCCACTCCGATTTTGGCCAGGGAAATGGCGATCTTCTCCAGGTCTTCCAGCCTGCCGGCCACACCCGGACGGCCCACCTCAACGGCCATACCGTAAGCGCCTCTTTTGAAGCGGCCGGTGACCTCGTTGGTCTTCATCTCTTCCGTGCCCCTTCCCGGGACGCCGGTATTCTTGTGCTCGATCATGGGGTCGCTGAAGGCCAGGCGGACACTCCGCGGCCAGCCGATTTCCTGCCGGAAAATGGCCTCGGGCTTGCAGACCCCGGCGCGGAAGCACACCCCGCATTCCACGCACTCTTCCAGGTCGATGAGGCCCTTTTTCTTCTTGGGGTTCTTTTCATCCTGAATGTAGGAGATGGCGCCTACCGGGCAATAGTCGGCGCACTTCTTACATCCGATGCATTTCTCCAAATCAATTTTCATCTCTTTCCTCTCTTTCTTGGCGTCTATACTCGGTCATGTATCCACCAACCGTAGGGGCGATTCATGCATCGCCCCTACGATTCTTCAGGCACTTTCTTTACCCTCCCACATAGAGAGGCAAAATTGCTATTTTATACCCATCCTTCATTTCACTTTCATCGATGTTGAAGGGGCTGACCACCAATCCTTCGTGGGTTACGACCACGCTGAGGTTGGGAAGCAGTTTCCGGTTTTTTCGGTCGAAGATCTTTTCTTCGATCATCGGGGATTGAGCGGCCAGGCGGTCCAGGAGCCCGATCACAGTAAGCCCCTCATCCACATCCATTTCCCGGAAGGAGCGCATTTCCGAAAGCGCCTGAAAGCCGCCCCCTGGGTTTTCCCCCAGCCACATCCATAACTCGATGCGAATTCTCACGGATTAAATCCCAAATCCCAAGCACCAAATAAATTCCAATAAACCATTTCCAAATCCCAAACTCTTACAATGATAACTGTTTCGGTCATTGTTCATTGGGTTTTGGAATTTGTTTGGAATTTGGTGCTTGATGCTTGGAATTTATCATTTGATCATAAGTCTTTTATAATCTCCCTAAGTCCCAGCTTCTCCAGCGTTTCGGGGAGGGGTTTGCCCGTCTTGGGATCCCAACCCATCAGGCGGTAGTAGTTTTCCACCATCATGGGCCACTTCTCCATGATGTTTCTGCCCTTGGCCGGGCCGTCCACGGGGATGGAGCCGTACCGCTTGGAAGGCCTCTCGTCCTCGATCTTCGCCCCGTGGCGGAAGTTGAAGACCCGCAGCAAGTTCGAGATCCGCCTTCCCACCGTGAACCCGTCTTCGAGCTTCCAATTCCATCCGGTGACCGCGTTGAAGCACTCCAGCTGGAGCTTGGGGTGGGGGGATGCGAACCGGCAGGTCCCCAGGCAGTCGTCGAAGAGCCGGATCCCGCTGAACTTGGCGTTGATCGTGGATACCTGCTCGTGGGAGAAATGATCTGTGGCCTCCTCCTGGTCCACCAGCTTGGGATGGACTCCTCCCCAGGTGGCGTCCAGGGAGCTGGTGTTGGTCACGCAGGTGTCCAGGAGTTCATACCAGCGGGTCGTCCCGCGGTGGTCATGACCGCGGGGCGCGGATCCCTTGCATCCGTAGATGGCCCAGTCCGCGGCCGGCCCGCCGACCTTCTTGGAGGCCCGCATGACCCCGTCGGCCAGGAGGTTTCCGATATACCCCTGTCGCCGCGCGATGCGGTTCAAAAGTTCCTTTACGGCTTCGGCGTTACCCCAGCTCAGGTCGAGACCGTCGGTTTCCTTCTTGGTGAATACGCCTTTTTCATAACATTCCATGGCCCAGCCCACGACCCAGGACCCTTCGTTGCAGTCCATTCCCAGCTTGTCCACTTCCTTGGTCAGCATGACCACGGCGCCCAATTCGGTGTTGCCGATCTGCGGGCCCCAGGCGGCCAGAAGCTCATACTCCGGTTCCTCTCCCACGAATCCCTTGTAGGGCCCTTCGGTGACCTCTACTTCTTTTACATGGGCGATGCGGCACTGATAGCAGGGAACCGGGCGGAGCTTGTAATGGGTCCGCATGTACTGCCCGTTCATCTTCTCATGCTCGGGATAGAGGTTGGTGGTGTAATTTTTGACCGGCAGGGCGCCGTTGGCACAGAGGGTGGAGAAGCCTCCTCCGGAGCCCCATTGGTAAATGGTCCCGAAGGTCTTGGCAAATTCGAACAGGGCGTTGTTCTTTTCTTTCAGCAGTTCGGGATTGTGGACCTCGAAGTTTCTCTTGCCGCCGAAGGCCACGACGGCCTTCAGGTTTTTCGATCCCATGACCGCGCCCATGCCGTTGTGAGCCACCACATGGCCGCGGTCCCCGGTGATCGTGGCGTAGTAAACCTTGTTCTCTCCCGCCGGGCCGATGGCGAAAACGCTGACTTCGCGCTCTTTGACCCCCAGTTCTTTCCGGATTTGGTCTTCCACTTGCCAGACATCTTTTCCGGCCAGATGGGTTGCGTCGCGGATTTCCGCTTTCCCTTCCTTGACCACCAGGTAAACCAGCTTGGGAGAAGCTCCTTGGAAGATAATTCCGTCAAACCCGGAGAATTTCAGGTAGGCCCCGAAATATCCATTAGCCTGCGAACAGCCGGCCTGGTTGGTCATGGG
>JAPLIW010000856.1 GCA_026388915.1 Deltaproteobacteria bacterium | reverse complement strand
ATTAATCGGCCAGAGCACCTGTCTCTCAGCTTTCAAAGATTTTTTCTCAAAAGAAAAGGCCAGGAACCTTTGTGGTTCAAGGCCTTTTCTAATTTCTTCAACACGTTAAGCGATCGGCTCGGACCAATTGGCCCTGCCTTTTTTTTGATTGGGGGGATGATTTTCCCGAAACCAGGCCGGTGGGTCGTCCGCCCCTCTGGGCTACTCCGGAGGGAAAGTATTTTCGCCTTAAAAAATGATAGACAGCGTGCCATGATCACAACTTGGGAAATCGCCAACATTATTGCATAAATGGTTTACATATCAAAGTTTTTTAAGAGGTTGAATTTTCAAGGAAAATAGCCGTTTCATGCACCTTTTAAAAACAACGATTACACCTAAAAATGCTTACTGTTCTTTCTATTTCAAGTGCTTTGCCAGAAATTCCCTCACCTGGACGATCGAGTCAGCCAGAGGTTCTGGGTTATAAAGTACGCGGTGTCCTTGCACCTTTAAATCTATACCCTCCCGGTCAAAACCATGGTAGGCCCCAGGATAAACCTTTAAGGTAATTTCTTGCGCAGTCTTTCCTGATGGCATAATCTTCTGGCACAAAGCTGCCGGACACCAGTCGTGCAGGGCACCGGCCAAAATCAAGAGAGCCTTATTTGAATCCTCCAGGTTCGCTTGGCAAAGTAACGCTTGACAGGATTTCTCACCTTGCTAAAATCGAGTCGAATTTTCAAATCCAGAAACAGGAGGGAAAAATGTCGTCTTCAAAATGGAAGGGTGTGCTCGCGCTTGTTTTTTCGGCCGGGATCTTCATCGCCGGCCAGGGGTTGGCCGCGGACACGGTGAAGATCGTCCATATAGACCCATTCTCCGGACCCTTCAAGGACGTGGGGGATCGCCATTATATGGGCGTCCAATTTGCCGTAGACGAGATAAATTCTCAGGGCGGGCTCCTGGGAAAAAAAGTGGAGCTCTTCGGCGAGGACAGTCAGTTGAAGCCGGATTTCGCTGCCCGAAAGGCGCTGAAAGCGGTCATGCAGGACGGAGCCACGGTGATTATGCAGAATATCTCCACGGCTGTTGCCCAGGCGATCATGAACGTGGCCGAGAAGAACAAGGTCGTCCAAGTAAGCCATGCGACCTATTCGGATTCCCTCACGGGCAAGGATTTCAACCGGATCTTTTTTCGGACCTGCTACACGACCGGACAATTCGCCCGGGCTTTTGCCGAATACTTTAAAACGCAGCCCTACCGGAAGTTCTACCTCATCAACATGGATTACGTTTTTGGCCATGCCGTGGCCGACGACTTCATCGCCGCCATGAAGAAGGTCATCCCCGACGTGCAGATCGTCGGGAACGACTTTCATCCCCTCGCCACGAAAGACTTCGCCCCCTACATATCGAAGATCATCGCCTCCGGGGCGGAGGTGGTCTACACCGGCAATTACGGGACCGACCTGGAAACCCTCATGAAGCACGCCGCCCAGCTGGGCATGAAGGCCCGATGGGCCTCCAATCAGCTGGATGACCCTGTGGTTTTATCCAACATCCGCGAATACGCGCTCGGCGCAATTGCCGTCACGTTGTATTCCCCCAACGTGGAAACCACTAAAAATAAAATTTTCATGGAAAAATGGCACAGCAAATTCAAGGATACAAAGCACCCCTGGCCGGCCGGCGCCCATTTTGGACAAGTCTACAACGGCTGCATGTTCTTTTTCGAAGCGGTGAAGAAAGCCAAGTCCATTGACCCCGAGGCGGTCATCAAAGCCTGGGAAGGGATGGAATACGAGGGGGTCATGGGGAAGATGACCATGCGGGCCTGCGACCATCAGACTTTGCAGCCCTTGATCATCTCTGAAATCCAGGCCAAGTCGGCCTTCTATCCTTTTCCTTTCCTGGGAAAACCGGTCATGGTCCCGGCGGAGAGAATCGCCATCCCCCCGAACGAGACCGGGAATCCGCGATGTAAATAGATGAGGGCGGGAGGATGGAGCATTTCCCTTCCTCCCGCAATCTACCCGCAGCGTACTATTTTCCGGCCGACCTGGCTGGATTAGGATCCTAACCGGGCATAGTCAGAACCAAACAGAGGATTTGTAGGGGCGGCCCCCTGTGGCCGCTCGCAAGATGCCAACCACGGGGGGTTGCCTGTACATGAATTCCCTACAACCCCCCCAATTTGCGCACAATTTCATCCGTAAGCGCCCGAGAAAAGAAAAGGGAGAATTAAGCCCATGTCAAGCGAGGATCGCGTTCCTTTTGATGCGTCGAAAGCATTCCAGATCGGTATCGTGGTGAAGAATATCGGCGAGACGGTGAAGTACTACCAGGAGGCCTTCGGGATCGGACCTTTTGAGATCTTCGAAGTCAATTATACCGACGCCACGTATTACGGAGAAAAGGCGGGGTACCGGGGGAAACGGGCGTTCGCGAAGATCGGCCCCATCACGATCGAGCTGATCGAGCTCATCGAAGGAAAGACGATCCATGAGGCTTTTTTGAAAGAAAAGGGCGAAGGACTGCATCATATCGGGTTCGAAGTGAAGGATCTGAAAGAGGGTGTGGCCAAAGCCGAGAAGCTGGGGTTCAAGGTCACCCAGGGATGGCAGCGGGAAGACGGCCTCGGGTTTGCTTACTTGGATTCGGACAAGATCGGAGGGGTGGTCTTTGAGATGATCCAGTGGCCTGCCGGTGGAAAGGATAGCCTTCAGTCACTGAAAGCAAAGTAAAAGCCCAGAACGCCTACGCGTCACTAGCAAAATTGCAGAGTACGTGCCACTGTTCGTACCGCACCTTGGGAAATGGCCATCCGATTGCAGATATGCTATGGAAATCTTGAACTTCTTGCAACCCCGATATCTGGAGGGTCATAGTAGGTGACGCAAATACTGATATCGCCAGAGGCGGCAGAACGGCCCACGTGGAGCCATCATATCCACGCGTCACTGGGGGAGGTCTTTTCGCCGCCGGCATCGCCGGTGTTTACTGTCCCTGCGGTCTCCACGAGCATGGCGCAGCATTCATTCTTTGCCGAGGTCTTGTGTTCTACTCCCTTCGGAATGACGAAAATCTCCCCGTTCCTGACAGGCACATCGCCATCCCGGAAGTGAATGCTCATTTCTCCGCCCAGGACGATAAACACCTCATCGGTGTCTTTGTGGTCATGCCAAACGAACTCCCCTTGAAATTTGACGAGTTTAAAGTGATAGTCGTTCATCTGGGCGATGATCTTCGGGGACCAGTGCTCGGAGAACTTCCCAAACTTTTCGCTGAGGTTGATCGCGGTCTTCATGCGCCCCCGTTCTCTATGCCAGGTAACGTGTCACTATCAATGCTAAGCTAAAACCTTAGTCGATTGCAGATAGGCTTTGGAGACAGAAACTTTATTGGTTTACAGAAGTTAAACAATCCGAAATGGAATTTATGCCTTCTGCTCACGAAACACTGCCCTTCGCCTTGCTCCGGATTGCATGTCTCTCGGTTCTGATCCTCGGCAGAGTGTCCTGCAAAAAATCTTTAGGAGGCGGTTCCATTCCCAATTTTGTCATCATTGATATGGCTTCTGTTGGGCAGGCTGAGACGCAGAGTCCACAGCCGATGCATCTCCCATCGACGATTTGATATGAATCCTCTCCCTTTTTAATTGCAGCCATCTGGCATCGTTCGAGACAAAGACCGCAGGTTGAACAGAGCCCAGGGGGTTATTTTGGCCTGGTAATAGGATATGACCATATCTGCAGGTTGGGGCATCAGCCTTGCGTATTTGAGGACCGGACAACAACATGGACAACAGCAACAAATGCCTGTTAACTCTTGGCTGTTACTTGGAGAAAGCACTAGAGCTGACTCCTCCGCAAGATCAAGAAGTTTCAAGGCCTCAGCTTTGCTAATCGCTCTTCCCCAATTGTTATCAATGTAGAACTGGGCAAAATCCCCAAATCCGAGGCACGTTTCCTGAGGTCGGTCACACTTCTTGCCAAGAAGCTCCTGCTCTTTGCGACAGATGCATTGCGTTACAGCAAAGGTCTTTTGCCCTTCCACCAATTCCCGGACCCGGTTATAGGTCTCTACCCTATGCGTTGCTTTTATCGCCGATTCCACCGGGATAACCCGCAATTGTTTGGTTTTAAGGGGCATGAGGGACATTCCAAAATGGGGAAGATACTCCTCAAACATCTGGCAAAATTCCCTATCCAAGTTTTTGACCTGGAATTCGTAAATCCCAACCATGAACTGAAATGCCTGGTAGAGGTCCTTATTTTCTTTCCTGACTCTGAAAATGAGGCCCTTTTGGGCAATTTTCTCAAGCCTCTGGGCTAATTGTGCCTCCTCCAAGCCCAGCCGGGCTGCTATTACAGGAACCTCCTCAGGCTCGTTCTTCAATTGCATAGTGAGTTCAGCCTCTTCTGGAGAAAAGAGCTTTTTCAAAATCCTGATTTCAACCCTGCTTGGCGTGGAAGGGTATCCTGCCGGGAGAGTATTCATAAATTCCCTAAGTTTTACATAAACATCGTCGCCCATCGCTTGCCTCCTTGCATTGTCTTTTAAATGAAAGGAAATGGGTTGAGAACTACCCAGAAATACCCCCCCAAATGAGAATACAAATCCCTTTGGGGGTACACGATTGGATCCTTCCGGAAAATCCTTTTCATAAATCCTCCAGAAGGTTAGGAATTATGTTGATGGGTTTACCAGGCTATGAGAGGAAAAACAGCCAGTTAAAAAAATACTCTTATACATAAGGGTATTCAAGGAAAAAATAGAAGAGATCGTGCCACTGTACGTAAGCCGGTCCAGCAAGTGGTCAGGGGTAGATATTCTCTTGAAATCATCATTTTTTGTGTCTTGAAAAACTGCAGAGCCAGAGGATCCTCGTCAGGGTTGTACCGGCGTTGCAGACGGCAGCGCCATACCACGCTCCGCCATTGCCTGGCGAACAAGATCAGGTCGGTCGCTGGTGATCCCGTCCACGCCAAGGTCGAGCATCTTGTTGATTTGCGCCGGGTCGTTTACTGTCCACACTGCCACTTTTAGGCCCAGGTCGTGCGCCTCTTTCAGCGTGGTTTCGGTCAGGTCGCCGAAATAAGGCGACCAGGTCCGCCCACCA
>JAPLIW010000685.1 GCA_026388915.1 Deltaproteobacteria bacterium | reverse complement strand
CCGACCTCGCCCCGTATCGGGAGATATGCCGGATGCTTGAAGTCAGACCGGAGGCCGCCGTTTATGTTGCCGATGAAGAAGAGGATGTGGTGGCGGCGGAAAGGGTGGGGATGTTTCCGATCTTTATCCCGGGAGAGGACCGAGAGAGCAGCATCGGAACGAAGATCAAGGTCCTGTCGGACCTGATTTGAAAATGGTTGCTTGTTGCGTTGCTGGTTACTCGTTGCTCGTTCCAAACCAGCAACCAGAAACGAGCAACCAGCAACTTGTTCTTATCCTTCTTTAACCCGAAACCCGAAACTCGAAACCCGAAACTCTTTTTTACAACCCTGCCTTGGTCAGCTCTTCTTCAAAATTCTCGTAGAAATCCTTCTTCAGGAACTTGAAGCTCTGGACAAACGCCTCGAAATGATCGAAGGCCTCCTGGCTATGAGTGCCGTTTAATGGGCGCCACTGGGTGCAGACGAAGGAGATGATCCGGTTTCCCTTCTTCACCAGGTAGACTTTGGACTTGGCCTTCTCCTTCCGGTTGGGGTTTTCCCCTTCCATGGAGATGGCGATTGCGTCCAGCCCGATGATCTGCGTTTTCTCTCTCTGCGTCACCCGCAAGTCGATCCCGCTGTTGAAGAGGAAACGGGTGCAGTAATACTGGGCCCGCTTTTCCAAATCCCGCTGTCCGCCGTAGGGCAGGTCATCGTACATGAACGTGGTCTGGCTGGGAAAATCTCCCTTTTCCATTCTCAAAAACCCCAGCTCCCAGTCGCCCCCTTCAACGCTTTGCATGAGCGCCCAGCCCGCCGGCGGCCGCTTGAACTCATACTTTTCCAGGAAAACGACCATCCCCCGTTCCGTGGGAACCATGGCCGGCTTCGGTTTTTCGGCAAAGGTGGCGCATCCGGCGAGGATGCCGATCATCGCCGCGATCACCGCCGCCATCCCGAGGATGCCGGTGAATTTTATTTTTTGGTTCATGTTTTCCTCCTTCTCACTTCTTTCCCCGAAACTCTTTTTCCAGATTCAACAGGAAATTAAGGATTTCTTTGTTGTCCGGAGAGCCGTCTTTGATGTAACGGATAATCCCTCCCTTGTCGACGATCACCGTCCGCCGGCCGAACCAGTTCGGCGTCCCGTCGGGAAGGAAGGGAGGCTTATCCCGGTACGCCCCGTAGGCCATCCCCATCCAGGGTAGCTGGTTGGAGATGATTGGAAACTCCAGCATCAGACTCTCGGAGAAATGCTTGAGGGTAATCGGGTCATCCATGCTCACACCCAGGACCTGGGTGCTCAGGCGCTTGTAGAGATAGAGATCTCTGTTGTGCGCCTCCATCTCGCCCGTTCAGACGGGGGTAAAGGCGGCCGGGAAGAAGGTCATAACCAGGTGAAACTTCCCGTAGTAGTCCTTGTAGTAATCCACCAGCTTGCCCTGGGAAGAGGGCAGGACAAAGGAAAAGGCTTCGTCTCCCACCTTGCCGGGCGAGAACGGCGTAGAGGTATCCGCCCAGACGCTCCCTGCCGCCAGAAGCAAGGCCATGACCATGAACAACGTTTTCTTGGGCATATCTTCTCCTTTCATTTTTCATGAACCGCAGTCCAACCCTGCTTGTTCGTGGGCGGAAAAATTTCCCCCCCTCTTTGTATACCGGGCCGAATGAACTGCCCCACCTCTTGGGAACCATTTCTACCATGAAGAAGAAGGCCGGCCAATGGGCAAAACAATGTATTTTATCGGAGAGAATGCTGTATTTCCCGGAGAAAAAGGATGAAAAAAGACTGGAGGGATCTCTCTCAGATCAGAATCTGCACGTCCCGCTCCTCGAACTCCATCTTGGTTCCCAGGGAATTGGAGCAGTGGGCGCAGAGGTATTCGTACTTGTCTCCCTCGGGCAGAATCAAGAGGAGGCGTTTGCGGACCGGCACCGCCCTGCGGCAGCGCGAACAAAAAAGTTCGCTGGCTTCAAACTGCCCGAAAGAAGACTGCGGTCTGCCGGGTGAATTTTTCCGTCCTGGCTGGAAAGCTTTCTTCGGACTCACTTGGCTCCGACGATGTCCACATCCATGTCTATGTAATAAGTCTGGGGATAAGTCCCCATCTCAGGCTTGATGACCTGCACCGGAGAGGTGGAAACCAGCCGGGTGATCTCCGCATCGGGGTCGTTGAGATCGCCAAAGACCATGGCCTGGGTCGGGCAAGCCGCTACGCAGGCCGGAATCTGTCCCTGGTCGATGCGCTTCTGGCAGAAATCGCACTTCTCCACGATGTTATACCGGGGGCTGACGAACCGCACATTGTAGGGGCAGGCCGCCATGCAGTAACGGCAGCCGATACACCGGTGGGGGTTGACTATGACGATCCCGTCTTCCGGTCTCTGGTAGGTGGCCTTGACCGGACAAACCGTGGTGCAGATGGCCCGCTCGCAGTGGTTGCAGACAATGGGCAGGAAGGCTTTGCGCACGTAGGGGTACCGGCCCTTTTCAATCTGTTTCACCCAGGTCCTCCAGCATCCCAGGGGGACCTCATACTCCGCCTTACAGGCGACCGAGCAAGCGTGACACCCGATGCACCGGCGAAGATCGATCATCATTGCATATCGTTTTTTTGCCATTCCCTTTCCCCTTTCCCTTCCTTCTCATAGCATGAATCGATAAAAAAAAACAACCCCTTTTTTAATTTTTTTTCAGCCCGCGGGAATTTTAAAAACCATTTCATTCCATCATGTTACAGACATATCCTGGGAAAAATGCGAAATTCGAAAAGCCCAGAATGAATGAGTGTTCATTGTGGAGGGGTAAATTCCCTGGGGTAAATTCCCGGCCCTGCCGGGGGGGTATGGCTTTTTACCGGCAGGAAAAAGAGGACCGCCAGGCAGCCGGTGAATATGGCGACCAGGAAAGAATACCTGAACGTTCCCGTTTGATCGGCAATGTATCCTCCCAGGGCGGGGGCTACCACCAGGGAGAATCCGTAGAAAATCGTCCAGAACCCCAGCACGGTCCCGGTAGCCTCGCGGGGGAAAAAATCGGCGGCGGCGGCCGCGTACATCGGCCAGGCAGCAGCATAAAAGACTCCGAAGATACAGGCTGCGGCAAACAGAGAGGACCAAGCGTTTCCGGCCCAGAGGATCAGCAGAATGCTTGCCGTCATGCCGGCGTTTATGATCAGGACGCACTTCTTCCTCCCGATATAATCCGAGAGAAGGGGGAGGAGGAAGGCTCCGGCGATCCCGCCGAATGCGATTCCGCTGGCCAGCTGCGCGGCCCGGGAAAAGGAATATTTCAACTCCAGGTTCCCGTAGGTCACGATGAAGAGATTGACCAGATAGGCGGTAAAACCGATAAAGAGGTAGGAGACGGCCGCGAACCAGAGACTGGGCATCCCCAGGAGTCGCCGGTAAGGAACCCGCTTTTTCCCTTGATCCGGAGAAACGGGGACGGAGGTTTTCTCCCCCTCTCCCCAGGGATTCAGATTCAAGTCGCGGGGACGGTTGCGCAGCAGGATTCCATTCAGCGGAACCAGAAGGAAAGAAAAGAGAGCCAGGATGAGCCAGCAGGCGCGCCATCCATACGCCGCCACCACCGGGGGGATGGCAATTCCCATCACCCCGTACCCGATGGCGTAACTGACCGACAGAATCCCCAGCGCCAGCCCTCTCCGGTTGGCGCCGTACCATCGCTGGACCAGGGTGACCACGGGAGTCCACATGGCGGAGGCTCCCACCCCCGCGATGAAGAAAGCGAAACAGGCTTGAGACAGGGTCTCGGGCCTGCTCATGAAATACGTCCCCGTGGCGAGGATCGCCGAGCAAACGGTCAGAAGGATGCGCGAGTTGAACCGGTCCACGGCGAAACCCATGATGGGGGAAAAGATGCCATAGGCCAGGTAGAAAGAGCTGGCGATGGTTCCGGCCTGGGCCTTGCTGATCTGGAGGGACTGGATCATTTCCGGCATGAGGATTCCGTAGCCCAGACGGATGCTGTAATGGATGAAGATCGTGGCGAAAGAAGCCGTGAGAATGACCCAGGCCCAGTGGATGCGGGAGGTCATGAGTCTGGATCCCCGGGGGGAGATTCGACGACCGCAGGGTTGCCCCGGTTCTCCCGCTTTCTCTTCTTCCGAAACCTGCGCTTCCTCTTCCGGGGTGAGAATTTTTCATCCGCTGCGGGCCAGGAGAAAGGGGAGGATTCTTCCCCCCGGACGCCGGCTTCCAGTTGGAAGAGGCGAAGGGCACGGGAAAAATCGGGCTTCCGGACCCAGTGCCAGGGAAGTTTCCCCGCAGGGGCAAACTCACGAAAGATGCGCTGGTTGGCGAGAAGCTGGGCGGCGGCTTCCCGGGAATAGCGGGTGAACAAAAAAGGCCCCAGAGTAGGGATCAGCCACTCCCTCACCTTCAGTTGGAAATCGGCCTGCCCCTTGCGCCCGCCGGGAAATTCCTCCGGGGGGCAAAAGAATTCGAGAAAGGGGAGAAGGAAGAGGGCCAGGTAAAAGTCATCGGAAACGGGATCCTCCGACAGACGCAGGCGGTCCAGAGCCTCCAGGGAGCCCAGAAAATATTCCCTCCGTTTCCCATCCTGGAGCGGGCCGGCGAGCGACGGGAACAGGACGAAGAGCATTCCCGTTTCGAGCATGGATTGGATCGATTCCCGGGCCGTGCCTTCTCTCAGCTCCCGGAGAAATTCGTCGCGAACCCGGGCCGGGGAGCACAGGCGCAGTCTTTCCACGTGAGTGAGCAGGGACCGGTAGGTATTTTCCTCGACGGAGAAACCGGTTCGGGCCGCGTGGCGGATGACCCGGATCATCCGCACCGGGTCCTGGAGGAATTTCTCGTCCGGGTCGCCGATGCAGCGGATGATCCCCCGGCGGAGGTCTTCCAGCCCCCCCACGTAATCCACCAGGGAAAAATCGGCGATATTATAGAAAATGCCGTTAATGGTGATATCCCGCCGGAAGGCGTCTTCGCCGGGGGTTCCGAAAGTGTTTTCGGAATGGGGAGGGGGTTCCGGGGCTTCCGCATCGAATTCCGAGCGCCTCCGGAAGGTGGAAACCTCGATATATTTTCCGCCGGGGAAATAAACGTGGGCCAGGCGGAACCGGCGGCCGATCAGGCGGGAATTCCGGAAGAGGTCCCGGATCTGCCGGGGATGGGCATCGGTGGCCAGGTCGAAATCTTTCGGGGTCTTGCCCAGAAAAAGGTCGCGGACGCATCCCCCCACCAGATAGGCCGTAAAGCCGTGATGGTAAAGACGGTAGAGGATCTTCAAAGCATCCGGGTCGATGTCCTTGCGGGAGATGGGGTGCTCCGGGCGGGGGAGAATGCGGGGTAAGACAGGTTGATCCATACTCTTTATTTATTAACGATTTAGGGGGGTTTTGTCAAGGAGGCTTTCGATTGCGGAATTCGGATTGCGGATTGCGGAATAAAACCAAGAAAAGTACGGAGTGAGAAGCACGGGCAAGCGACCGCGTGCCCGCAACGAGCAGGGTGGAAAAGGGATTCAAAGGGGGAATCAATTCTGGTATAGTAGAAAAATGCAACGGGCAGAGAGCATGGGGCATGGATTAAAAGGTCTGAGAGCAGATGTTGGATACCCGATCGCAAATCCTGGCCAAAAGAGGTTCTTATTTTGCGCTATGCCCTATGCGCTATGCGTCTTTTCCGCGTTCTTCTTTCTGGCCGGATGCGCCGCGGAAAAGCCCGGCCTGGTCGTTCACTCCTACCCCTTCGACCCGGGGGGAAAAGCCGTCCTGGTGCAGCATTTCGCCTTCAACCCGGAGATATCCACCAACCTCAACAAGGGGGCGGTGCAGAAGTTCGGAGAGCTGATTGCCTTGGATATTCAGAGGTCCCTGAAGAACGCGGGCTTTCAACACCCTTTGGTCATCGCCCCGGGTGAAGAGTCCAAAGGGGATTTCCTGATCAAAGGAACCATCACCCGGGTTCACGGGGGGGATGTCCGGGAGAGAAGATGGTTTGAATCCTTCGGGTTTGGAGCCACCGAGGTCCGGGCCACGGGTGAAATCGTCGACCTGGCCGCCTTCCGATCGGTAGCCGCCTTCTCCCTGGTCAAACAGTCTTCCTATACCTGGCTGGACAACGAGTCCGCCGTCCGGGAAAATCTCCGGGAGGTCGCCCGGGAAATCGCCGCTATCCTCATCCAGGCAAAGTAGGGGCAATTTTTTAGACGACACAGAGTGCCTTACTAATGAGGCCATAATTATCTGGACAGGAATTCCGTCTTTTAATCATCCTGGATTCCGGCTTCCGCCGGAATGACAACAAAGAACCATGCCTTTCTAATATTCGTCACTCCGGCGAAAGCCGGAGTCCAGTTCGAGGTTTTCAAAAGGAAACGTCCTCCAATTAATGTTTAGACTATAATGGACTCCTTAGTAAGTGCCTCAAGTGCGCTCAAGTGCCTTAGGTTAACAGGCCGTCTAAACAACAGGTTGCCCGTTCCCGGTTCCCCGTTGCCCGTTAAAACCAAAAAGCCGCCAACCGGAAACTGGCAACTGGCAACCGCCAAAAGCTTTTATTCCGCAATCCGCCCTGCACTACGTTGAGTGCAGGGCAGCCCTGAACCCAACGCGGTTCAGGGCGCAATCCGCATTGCAACTATTTTCCCTCCATCCCCTTGATCACGCCCATGGAAATGGTGGAATGGGCAAAGGCTCCTCCGGCTCTTAGCGCGGCGGCGACGAAGATGGCTTCGGCGATCTCCTGATCTGTGGCTCCCTCCTTTTTGGCCGCCTTGACATGACCCTCGATGCAATACGGGCATTGGGTGGTGTGGGCGACGCCGAGGGCGATCAGCTCTTTGATCTTTCGGGGCAGGGCGCTCTTCTTCTCGAAGATCTCGTTGTTGAAGTTGATGAAAGCCTGGAACATGTCCTTCTGGGCTTCCATCAAATCCTTGTAGTGCTTGCGCGCGTCGAGGGAATAGAAATACTCGCTCATTCTTTTCTCCTTTCTGAGTTTTGGGGATGTAGACGAGGGAAATGTACCCTAAAGGATCGGGATCAACAATAACTATCCCCAAAGGTGATATTATTCTGCTCTGTCTTCCCTTTGGAGCTATTTTATCACCGGCCTCTATTTGAGGCTAATTCTCTCCCTCGGCTTGAGCGAAGGAGGCGAGGGTCGCTCGACTCCCGAGAAATTCCCTTAAATCCCATGGCCGAAGGACGGCCTGGCAGCCCCATTGCCCGGCGCTGATGGCGATCTCGGGCATGCCCAGGATGGATTGCTCCAGGATCACCGGGAGGGGACGGTGCGTTCCGATGGGGCTGACGCCGCCGATGAAGTAGCCGGTAATCTTGGAGACTTCTTCTCTTTTCGCCATATCTACCATCTTTTCGCCGACCGCTCTGGCCAGGCTTTTCAGGTTGACCTGACGGTTCCCCGGACACAGGGCCAGGTAGTACTTTTTCGAGGTCCCCTGAACCAGAAGGGTCTTCACGACCCGGGCTAAAGGAAATCCGGTCTCCCGGGTGACTTCCTCCGCGGATTTTTCCTCGGCCTTGAAGGTCATCACCCGGTGGGGAATCCTGGCTTCGGACAGTTCCTTCAGGGCGCGGGTAAAGACTTCGTTTTTGAACTTGATAGGTTTGGTCATGGCTCCGCCGTCCCAATCTAACCTTTTCCGCCCTTTTCTTTCAAGGGAAGAATCCAGCTTACCCCCCTTCCTTTTTTTCTTTACCTTTTCTGCGAAAAAGCAAACTTGTGGCCCGGGAGTAAGGGCGTTGCGCGGAAAAAGCATCGGCGGGAAAAACAGTCCAGTCGAAGATCCGATCGTGTTTCCGCAGAATGGGGCGGGCCTATCGGGCGCCCGCTCACGCGCTTCGCGTGACGCCCCTACAACGGAATAACCCTGTTCTTAGGGAAAAAAGGGCTTGCCCGCCCGGTCCAAGAAATGAAATGTGCCTCATGGTTTTTTTGCGCAACGCCCTTACTCCCGGGCCGGGCAATGCTTGAAATTCAATAGGGCTTACGCCTGGTCGCCGTTAAGTGAAGAGGGGAATCCAACCTTTTTCGTCTCTCCGCCCGAGCCCTTGTAGGGGCATCCCCCCTCGGCGGGACATCGCCCCCTACGACCTTTAAACACTGCGGAAAGGATCTTGAAAACCCAGCAGATCGACATCCCCGATCCCTTTGCTCTGACACAGGACCTTGAAAAGGGTTCCCATGCCGCCCGGAATCAATAGGTTCCTCATGGCCAGTTTGCTCTTCAAGAAGGCGGGATCGGAGGAAGAGGTTGAATCCTTTTCCAGGTTTTCCAGGTCCTGGAGCAATCCCAGAGAAACCAGGAATCGGAATTGCTCCGTATAACCGGCCTTTTTCAAACCCAGGGCTTCCCCTTTTTTCATCAAAGCGGTGAAGTTCACGTGGGCGGTCATATCCTGAAAGCCGATCCTCTCAAAGGGATTAGAAGAAGTGGTATGGCGAAAGTAGCAGAGTAGGGTTCCATCCCTGCGGTCCGGGTGGTACAGCTCGGCCGCTTCGTACCCGTAATCGATGATCAGAACGAATCCCCGCCGGAGAGTCCGGTTCACCCCTTCTACCCAATCCAGGGCTTTCAGGTTCGCTTCCCCCCGCCGTCCTTCTTCCAGCGGAGCCCCATACAAGGAAAAATATTCTTCCAGGGCTGGAGTGGAAGGCGCCCCCAGAATTTCTTGGAAAGACTGATCCCGGCAGGTTACATACACTTCGCGGAGCTTCCTGTCCTCCCGCTGGAGGAGGTGGACGGGAAAGGCATCAATCAGTTCGTTGGAAAAAATGCATCCCGTAAAGGTTTCTCCCCCGTTCAAGAGGGTTTCCGGGTCCTTCCATTGGATTTTTCCCTCACCTCGAAAAGAAGAAATCAGGGACTTCTTCTTTTCCGCCGAGGGGGGACTGACCTCCCCCAGCACGTAAAAGAGGTCCCGGAAAAAATCCGGGAATTGGCTTCGGCAATAGGTCAGGATATCGGAGCAGAGGAGTCCCTTCCCGGCTCCCCATTCCCCAAGAGTAAAGGGGGAAGGGCGGTCGAGGATCTCCCACATCTGGTGGAATTGGCGGGCCAGGAGCTGTCCAAAGGCAGGATGGACATGAGGGCTGGTGTAGTAATCGCCCTCCGGCCCGATCCTCTCCCGGGGGGAGAAGTAATAGCCTTCCCGCGGATGGTAGAGGATCAGGTCCATGAATTCAGCAAAGGGGATCTTGTCCCGCTCGCGGATGCGATCCCTAAGGATCCTCACCAGTTCCTTATTCTCCGGCCCTTCCATGGGTGGTATTATATCGCACTTTCGGATAAAACAGTTTCGGGGAAGGTGTGAAAAAATTGATTTTCAGCCGTCACCCCGGTGAAAACCGGGGTCCAGTAAGTTCGTAAATCCTTGAAAACACTGGATTCCGGCTTTCGCCGGAATGACGTGAAAAAGAACTAATTCGATTTTTTCACACCTTCTCCGCTGGGGGGGGTCAATTCCAAAGAGTTGGAGAATTGAATCTTTTCTTTCCAGGGGGTAAAATAGATTTAGCCCTTCTGTCTGGGTTATTTGTTTCCCCGTATCGAAGGAGATCCCTATGGATGAAGACGACGGGAAAAATCCAAGCGAGATTTTTAAAAAAAGGTTGAAATCCTTTTTCTCTCCGCCGGATCCTCAAAGGAAGAAAAATGCTCTTCCTCCGAAGGCCCACTTCAGCATCTGGTACTTCCTGATCATTTTTCTCCTGATCAGCGTGGTCCAGAATTATTTTTTGGCCCCCAGGGTGGAGAACATTCCCTACAGCAAGTTTAAGCAGTCCCTGGTCGAAGGGCAGGTGAACAACCTGGTTATCGGGCCGGACAAGATCAACGGGAAGCTGAAGGCCAAGGGGGACAAGGCGGAGCAGGACTTCGTCACCATCCGGGTGGAAGACCCCAACCTGATCAAGGAGCTGGATGAACGCAAGGTGAGCTACAGCGGGCTCTATGAAAGCAAGCTTATGGCCAACATCCTGTCCTGGGTGATCCCCCTGGCCATCTTCTTCATCATCTGGCGTTACGCCATGAAGAGGATGGGGCCGGGGTATGGGGTCATGTCTTTCAGCAAGAGCAAAGCCAAACTCTTTGCGGAGAACGAAACCAAGGTGACCTTTGCGGATGTGGCCGGAATCGATGAAGCCAAGGAAGAGCTCCAGGAAGTGGTGGAGTTCTTGAAAAACCCGGGGAAATTTCAGAAGCTGGGGGGAAGGATTCCGAAGGGGGTTCTCCTCCTGGGGCCTCCGGGTACTGGGAAGACGCTCCTGGCCAAGGCGGTAGCCGGGGAAGCGAGCGTTCCCTTCTTCAGCATCAGCGGGTCGGAGTTTGTGGAAATGTTCGTCGGGGTAGGGGCGGCGCGGGTCCGCGACCTCTTCTCCCAGGCCACCAGCCATGCCCCCTGCATCATCTTCATCGATGAGCTGGACGCACTGGGGAAGGCCCGGGGGATCAACGTGATGGGCGGGCATGACGAGCGGGAGCAGACCCTCAACCAGCTCCTGGTGGAGATGGACGGGTTCGAATCAAACAAGGGGGTCATCATCATGGCCGCCACCAACCGGCCGGAGATCCTCGACCCCGCCCTGCTGCGCCCGGGACGTTTCGACCGGCAGGTTCTGGTAGACCGACCGGACATCAACGGCCGGGAAGCAATCCTGAAGATCCATTCCCGCAAAGTGGTCCTCTCCCCGGAGGTGGACCTGAAAAAAATCGCCGCCCGGACTCCCGGCTTCGTGGGGGCGGACCTGGCCAACCTGGTGAATGAGGCGGCCCTCCTGGCGGCCCGGAAGAATAAAGAGGAGGTGACTTCGGCGGAGTTTGACGAAGCCATCGACCGGGTGGTCGCCGGGCTGGAGAAGAAGAAGCGGGTTATGAGCCCGAAGGAGAAGGAAATCGTCGCTTACCATGAATCCGGCCACGCCATCGTCGCCGAGTCGGTAGAGCACGCCGACCCGGTGCACAAGATCAGCATCATCCCCCGGGGGGTGGCCGCCCTGGGTTATACCCAGCAGCAGCCCACCGAGGATCGCTACCTGATGACCAAGTCGGAACTTCTCGACCGGATGGGGGTGCTCCTGGGAGGGCGGGTGGCCGAAGAACTGGTCTTCGGGGAGATCTCCACCGGGGCGCAGAATGACCTGCAGCGGGCCACGGATATCGCCCGCTCCATGGTGACCGAGTATGGAATGAGCGCTCGTCTGGGCCTGGTCGCCTATGAGCGGGAACGGCGCCCCATGTTCCTCCCGGAAAGTTTCACTTCTGGCGGCAAAACATACAGCGAGGAGAAGGCGGCGGAGATTGACGGAGAGATCTCCACGGTCGTCGAGGACACCCACCAGCGGGTGCGGGGGATCCTTGGCGAAAAGCGGGAGGTGCTGAATACCCTGGCCAAGCTCCTGCTGGAAAAAGAGATCGTTCAGGGCGACGAGATGAGAGCCCTCCTGGGCAAGGGGGAAAAGAAAGGTCAAGTTTGAGGCTAAGGTTAAGGCTAAGGTTAAGGTCGAGGTCGAGGAAAAGAAAATCATTTCAAATTCCCTTAACCTTAACCTTGACCTTAACCTTTCTTTACCAGCCAGCGATAGATACCCTCGGCCAGGCGACCTCGATTCTCTGGGCTTTTGAGGAGGAGGCCCAAGTAGGATAAGGTGGGGCCCGGACGCATGTAAAACCGCCGGATGATTTTCCCGTAGGCTTTCTCCAGTTCCGGGCAGGAAAGGGCCCTGGGCTGGAGAAGGCAATTCAGAGCGTTCATTCTTCCCCAGTCCTCCGCAAATTCTACCGAACCTTTTACCGTTCGGTAAATCTCCGTACCCGGGTAGGGAGTTAAGAAAGAGAGATTGATCTCATCCAGAGAGATCCGGCCGATGAAGGAGAGGGTTTGCCCCAGGGTCTCTTTCGTCTCCTCGGGGTATCCGATCATGAAAAGCCCCTTGGCTCGGATGCCCGCTTCTTTCGTCCAGCGGACCGCCTGCTCCACCTGCTCAAGGGTGATTCCCTTCCGGATCTGGTCCAGGATCTTCTGGGACCCGCTTTCGACCCCGTAGCTGATCATCCAGCATCCCGCCCTCTTCATCAGACGTAGCAGGTCCGGATCAACTGAATCCACGCGGGCATCGCAGTTCCACCCCATCTCCAGATTCCCAGAGGCCATCTTTTCGCACAGCCGCACCAGGCGCGGCCGGAAGGCGGCAAACTGGTCGTCGGTGAAAACCAGATGGCGGATTCCGTATTGCCGGCGGAGAAAGGAGATCAGCTCCCACAGATAGTCTTCGGAAAAGTACCGGTACTGGTTTCCGAATACGGACCGGTCACAGAAGGTGCAGGCCTGCGGACATCCCCGGGAGGAGATCAGGGATGCCGCCGGCCCCATTGGGTAATTCAGAAAGGGAGCGTGGTAGTCCCGCGGGAATCCGGACAGAAGGTCAAAGGCCGGGAAGGGGAGGGTGTCTAAATCGTCGATGAATTTCCGGCGGGGGTTGATCCGGATAGCCTCTCCGCCCCGATAGACCGCACTCTCCACCCGAGACAGATTTCTCTCCCCCTCCAGGGCCTCCAGGAGGTCCAAGAGGGCCGCCTCCCCCTCTCCCAGGATGCCAAAATCAATATCGGGGAAGCGGCGAAAAGTTTCTTCCGGAAGGGCGGTGATATGGGGGCCGCCGACCAGGACCCGGGTCTCCGGGCTCTTCTCTTTCACCGCGCGGGCGATCTTTGCCGCGTTTTCCACCGAGGCCGTGGTGCAGCTGAGGCCGACGTACTTGGGCCTCTCCCGGAGAATCGCGTCGACCGTCCGGGAGAAAGACAAACCCAGGGAGGCGCTTTCCACGATCTTTGCCGGGAATCCGGCTTTCCGCAGGACCGCGGCCAGGCTTAATATGCCCAAAGAGGGCAGACTCCCGATGAAAGGGCGGAGATAATTCTTTTGGGGGGACCAGAAAGAGTAGGGAGGGTTGACGAGGACGATGGGGTTCATAAGCAGCCCATGAGAAAATCAGCGATCAGCTTAAAATTAACTTCAAAGGGCTCTTGCTGATTGCTGACCGCTGAAAGCTGATCGCTGTCTCAGTTCACTTCCAGCGCCTCTACCCGGAACTCCCTTCCCGAAATCAGCTGGGTGTCCTTGCTTCCGCAGGAGGGGCACTGACTCTCCCAGGTGGAACGGTCCAAGGGAAAGACGAAAGAGCAGGACTGGCACTGGAGCTTGGCCGGGGTCCGGGTGATCCGCAGTTTGGCCCCCTCGGCCATTGTCCCCTTGCTCACAAAGTCGAAATACCGCTGAATCCACTCGTCGTTGAAGTCGGTGACTTCGCCGATCTGCAACTGGATGGCCACGATCTGTTGGGCCTGGTTGCTCCGGGCGTACTCGAGGGAGATATCCAGGATACTTTGAGTCACGGAGAGCTCGTGCATCAGCGTACCTCTTTTGTCGGATCAGGCGAAAATTTGAGAATATCCTGAAATTCGGAAAATGAAAAAAAACCGAAATCCGAAGCACGAAATTTGAAATAAACCCCAAGGACCAAAATTGATGAACTCGTAAAAAAGTCGGAACTCGATGGGATTCGTCATTCCGGCGGAAGCCGGAATCCAGTTATTTCAAGATGTTCTGGACCCCGGCTTTCGCCGGGGTAACGCTTTAAGAGACTTTTTACGAGACCATCATATTTGAATTCGTTTCGGAGTTCGATATTCGAATTTCGAATTTTAAGCTATGATTCATTAAAACAAGAAGCCCCCTTCGAATCAAGAAGAAAAGAGGAAAATAGTCGAACAGGTTTGGGGCGGAAGCTGGCATCCGGGGGGAAAAGGTATTATAATAAATAAGTAGCTGAATAAAATGGAGGATCAGCCAGCCAAGATGGAAAAAGATATAGATATCAAAGAGGTCCAGAAGGATCTCAGCGATTACCTGACGAAGAAGTACGGGCGGAAGATCCAGTTTGCCGGGTTTGGCCCCATTCCCGAGCCGGGCGGGGAGAAGGTTGAGGAGGGGGAAAAGGAGAAACCGGCGGATCTTACCGCCATTCATTTCGACATGAAACCCGAGGAGCTCAAGGCCTACCTCGATGAGTACCTGGTCAAACAGGATGACGCCAAAGAAGTCTTGGCCACCAAGATCTGCACTCATTTCAACCGGATCAAGATGTTTGAGATGAGCCGGAAGCCCAAACAGCTGGAAAGCGTCGGGGAGATCAAGAACAATATCATCATGGTCGGGCCGACCGGAGTGGGAAAGACCTTCCTGGTCAAGCTCATCGCCAGGAAAATCGGGGTACCTTTTGTCAAAGGGGATGCCACCAAGTTCAGCGAGACGGGCTACGTGGGCGGGGATGTGGAAGACCTGGTGCGGGACCTGGTCTATGAAGCCAAGGGGAACATCGAACTGGCCCAGTACGGGATCATCTACCTGGATGAAGTGGACAAAATCGCGGCTTCTCCCAACCTGGTGGGACCGGATGTGTCCCGTTCGGGGGTGCAGCGGGCCCTGCTGAAACCCATGGAAGAGACCGAAGTGGAATTGAAGGTGCCCCACGACCCGGTTTCCCAGATGGAAGCGCTCATGGAATTCCAGAAGACCGGGAAGCGGGAGAAGAAGAAGATCAACACCAAGCACATCCTCTTCATCATGAGCGGGGCCTTCAACGGCCTGGATGAGATCGTGAAGAAGCGCCTCAACCGGCAGGGAATCGGGTTCGGGGCCGAGATCCGGTCCAAGGATGAAAAGACCGAATACCTCAAAAAGGTCAAGGCGGAAGACCTCATCGAATACGGGTTCGAGTCGGAGTTCATCGGCCGGCTACCCGTGGTCACCGTCTTCGAGCACCTGGAGGTGGAAGACCTCTACAAGATCCTCCGAAACCCCAAGAGCCCCATCGTCACGGGGAAGAAACGGGACTTCAAGGCCTACGGTATCCACCTGCAGTTCGAGGACGATGCCCTTCGGCGGATTGCGGAAAACGCCCTCCAGGAAAGGACCGGAGCCCGCGGCCTGGTGAGCGCGGCGGAACGGGTCCTCCTGAAATTCGAGCACACCCTTCCGTCCACGAACATCCACCATCTGGTGGCGACCCGGGCCATGGTGGATGACCCCGCGGGGGAACTCAAAAAAATCCTGGACCATCCCGACGACCCCGGACAAAAAGAGGACTTCCATCGCCTCCTGGCCGAGGAGGAAAAGAATCTGGAAGAATCACTCCGCCAGAAGGCAGCCGAGTGGCAGGAGCGCTTCGGGATTCATTTTTCCGACCAGCGGATCCAGCTCATAACCCGCCGCTCCGTGGAAACCCAGACCGATGTGGACGGCTTCGTGGAAGAAATCCAGGCCATCCAACAGACGGCCCGGGAATTCGCGGAGGAGTTCTCCCGGCGGAATGATCTGGGGATGTCCTTCACCGAGGAAGCCATCGACCGGCTGGTGGAGAAGGTCTGGAAAGAGGGGCTGGACCCCGCTGATTACCTGGGAAGAAGCTTCCAGAACTACGAGCACGGGTTGAAGCTCATCCGGGAAAAGACGGGAAGACGGGAGGTTTTGATTTCGGCCGAGGGGATGGAGAATCCGGAGCAGTTTTTGAACGGGATGATTCAAGAAATCTATCGCTGAGAGTGAGGAGATGGCCAAAAAAGATTACTACGAACTCCTGGGAGTCAGGAAAAACGCCACGGAAGAGGAGATCAAGAAGGCTTTCCGCAAGCTGGCCATGAAGCTCCACCCGGACCGCAACCCCGGCAACAAGCAGGCCGAGGAGCGGTTCAAGGAAATCAACGAGGCCTACGCGGTGCTGAGCGACAAACAGAAGCGCCAGCAGTACGACCAGTTCGGGCCTTCGGGTTTCAGCCAGCGCTACTCGCAGGAGGATATTTTCCGCGGGTCCGACATCAGCGACCTGCTCAAGGACCTGGGTTTTTCCTTCGGCCGGGCCGGAGGCGGCGGGCGGCGGGGGAGGACCCAGTACGGGGGATTCGAAGACCTTTTCGGCGGTTATGGAAGGGGCCAGGCCGGGGGAGCCCAGACCGGGGATTTCCGGGATATCTTCTCCGGGGGGGGACACCAGGAACAGGGGCCCTTCGGCCAGAAGGGCCAGGACGTCAATTCGGAACTGCACCTTTCCTTCGACGAGGCGGCCCGGGGGACCGAGAAAAAGGTTAGGTTTCCCAAGGGGAACAGGATCGAAGAAGTAACCGTGAAGGTCCCCGCGGGAATCGAAAGCGGAAAGAAGCTGCGCCTGGCGGGTAAAGGAATGGAAGGCCCCGGGGGAGGTCAAGCGGGCGATCTGTATCTGAAAGTGAACATAGCCGAGCACCCGGTTTTCAAACGGGAAGGGAGCGATATCGTCGTTGACAAGGAAATCAAGATCTCCGATGCCGTCCTGGGCACCTCCATCGAAGTTCCGACCCTGGAAGGGAACAAAAAAATCAAGGTGGCCCCCGGAACTCAGAGCAACAGCCGGATCCGCCTGAAAGGGTTCGGCCTTCCCCGCCTCCAGGGGGGAGGAAAGGGAGACCAGCTGGTACGGGTCCTCATCAAATACCCTAAAAACCTGACGGGAGGACAGAAGAAGCTGATCGAAGACCTGAAAAAGGAAGGCCTGTAAAAAGATTCTAGGCGCGAGGTTATTTTTTAGGTCCTCAATCCTCGTTCCTAGCGTCTGTCTTTTCTGATACGAAACGCTTTCCCCCGCCTACCCCCTGTTCTTTAGATACCTGGAAGACCCCTCCTCCCCGGAAAATTCCCCCATTTTCTTATGGACATTTCTTTAAGGATTTTTCTACAATCCCCCTGTGGGCTTTACTCAATAAACTCTTAGGATAATGGGAAATCTGCCTGCCTGATCGGGCCGGACCGTAGGGGCGACCGGCCGGTCGCCCCTACAATCGACATAAGTAGGCAGGGAAAAGATCCCGCCAAGCCATGGAAAGGAGAACGCCATGCAATACGGACTGACCGAAGAACAAGTATTACTGCGGAACACGGTGCGGAAGCTGGCCAAGGAGAAAGTGGAGCCGGGGGCCGGGGCGAGGGACCAGAAGGGGGAATTCAGCTGGGAGATGGTGGGGCTGATCCGGGAAAACGGCCTTTTCGGGGTCGATTTCCCGGAAGAGCATGGCGGAGCCGGGGCCGGTCTCTTGGCCCTGATCATTGTCTGCGAGGAGTTATCCAAGGCAGATGCCTCCACCGGCATGCTCCCCGTGGCCCAGGAACTGGGGACTTTGCCCATTCTCCTGGGCGCCAACCCGGATCAGAAAAAAAGGTTTCTGCCGGCCCTGGCTTCGGGAGAAAAATTGTCGGCCTTCGCCCTGACCGAAGCCAGCGGCGGGTCGGACGTGGCCGCTTTCCGCAGCAAGGCGGTGAAGAAGGGAGACTCCTACGTCCTCAACGGGACCAAGACCTTCATCACCAACGGGGGGGTGGCCGATACGGTTACGGTCTATGCC
>JAPLIW010000854.1 GCA_026388915.1 Deltaproteobacteria bacterium | reverse complement strand
GCGGCTGGAAAAACCCATCGTGATCAACTCTACTTTGATCCTCCAAGCCTCGGCCTACGGAAAATGCGTCGGCGTCCTGGACCTTCTCTGGGAAAACGGGAAGGTCAGGCAGAAGAATTACCGGCTCGCCGATATCAATTCATCGATTCCCGGCGACATGGCCCTGCAAAAAAAGGTCGATGCCTTCCTGGAGACCATCGACCATGAGGTTCTCCGGGGAGCGAACCTGACCTCCAAGAAAGTGATCGGACAAACCGCCTTTGACCTCACGATCAAGGAGGAGGAGTCCAATCTCGGCAATCTCATCGCCGATGCCATTCGCTGGTATGCCAACCAGTATGATTCCGACCCCGGCGATCCGCGGACCAAGTTCGTGGTGGCCATCGAGTCGAACGGGGTCATCCGGGATGACCTCCTGCGGGGGAAAACCGGCGCTCTAGCGGTGGGTGATGTCTTCGCCGCCATACCCCTAGGCATCGGAACGGACGACACCATGGGCTATCCCCTGATCAGCTGTTACTTTTACGCCTCGGAGATCAAGAAAGCCCTGGAGGTGCTGACCAGTGTCTACCCCCGCAAAGGAGTTTCTTATTTCCTGCAGGTGTCCGGATTGAAATTCACCTACAACCCCCGGCGGGTGATTTTCGACCGAGTGACGGATATCCGGCTGGGAAGCGAGGAGGAGGGCTACGTCCCTCTGGATTACTCGGAGTCCAATAAGAACCTCTACCGAATCACCACGAATATCTACAACGCGGCCTTCCTCAAAATCATCGGCAGGTACACCTACCAGATCCTCAATATCGTCCCCAAGGCCCTGAACGGAAACCCGATTGACGACCTCACTGCTTCCCGGGTGGATGCCGACAAAAGTCAGCCCGGTATCCAGGAACTTAAAGAGTGGATCGGGGTCATGGAATACGTCAAGAGCTTCCCCGACACCAACGGCGACGGGATTCCCGATATTCCCGAGAAATACAGGAGCAAACTGGGGAGGATCGTCGTCGAAGCCAGCTGGAATCCGGTTTCGCTCTTGTCGCGGGGAACGATGGTGACTTGGGGAGCTTTTTCCGCGGTTATCATCGGCCTGCTCCTTCTGGCCTTGATCGCCGGCATTGTGGTGAGGGTGGCCAGAAGAAGGAGGGCATCGCGGATTTCTTAGGATGGAAGAGGACGGCCCAGACACTTCCAATACTCCTTCAACATCTCTTTCAATTCCTGGATCATCCTTTGGGTCTCATCCCATGCAGGTCCTCCGCGATGAGGGCCGGGGTCATGAACGGGTTCTTCGAGTGAAACTGAAAAATCGGCCAATCCCGAAATGAGAGCCAGCCAGGCATGGGGGAGAATTTCTTTGTTGTAACCCGAGCCGATCATATCGATCGCTTTGCCCCCGCAGATTTGGGCCATCTCCCTTACTTTTTCTCCGATCATCCGGAACCCTTTTAGGGTCAAGCCAAGATTCGTCAGATTGTCGGAATAATGGGGGTCCGAGCCCCCGTTTCGCAGAATGATCTGCGGTTTGAATTCTGAGGTGACCGGCAGGATGACTTCCTCGAAAGCCATCCGGTAGCAGGCATCCCCCGCATAGGGAGGCATGGGCAGGTTGATGGTGTACCCCTTCCCTTCCTTTTCCCCGATCTGGTGGGTGAAGCCCGTTCCCGGGTAGAGGGTGTGCGGGTCCTGGTGGATGTCGATGAAGAGGACTCGGGGGTCCTCGTAGAAATATTCCGCCGTTCCGTTGCCGGCGTGGGCGTCGGTATCCAGGATGAGGATTCTCTGGAGGCCGTATTTTTCTAGAAGGTATTTTCCCGCGAAGGCAACATCATTATAGACGCAGAACCCTTCCCCGCAGCCGGGTTTGGCGTGGTGCATGCCCCCGCCCAGGCAGACCGCTTTGGGGAACTTGCCTTTTTCCACCAAATCGCAGGCCTTTTTGGCCTGCCCCACAATCAGGCGCGCGGCCTCCTCCAGTTTTCCGGGTCTGCCGTGGGGCCGGTTGTCCCCGCTGTGGAACTGCAGGAACATGCTGCTGTAATCCTCTCCCAAATTGGCCAATCGATAATAGGTTTTGGTAAAATCGATGTATTCTCTCCGGCAGATGAGGAGCAGATCTTCATCCTTAGCCCATTCCGCTTTCAGCAACTGATAATGGTCTTTGGCCGGCCATTTTTCCTGCAGGAATTTGGGAAAGATCTCGTACCGGTCTGGCAAGGGTCATTTTGTTTCCCTTTCTCAGGTCCGAGTGAAGGCCCGAATCGATCTTGACAAGAGGAGCCCTTTATGGGCTGATTATCCGATAGATGCAGGAGAAAAGAAAAGATATTTTTGTTGAAGAGACCCGCACAGTGCGGCAGAGCCGCAACCAAAAACTTTTTTATCAGGACACAGATGAACACAGCGCGGGCGAGCCGCAACCAAAATAGTAAGCTTAGCCCAGAACGACGCGCTTTCCAGAAATCCCCCCTCGCCCCCCTTTTCTAAAGGGGGGTTGGGGGGATTTCAGAGAATCGTTGCCGAAAGAAGATTTTCTTTACAAAATTTAAAGAGTCTGCACTAAAGTAGTACAGTTAAACACACTTGAGAGTCCCGAGAATTCGCCGTCCTTTTGGCAAACTTCCGAGAGAGTAACGAGGATTACCCTTCATTGGTTAAGCTGCCAACAAGCGCAGTCCCTCTTTCCTGTCCAAATCGATTTTTTCTCTGATGAAA
>JAPLIW010000011.1 GCA_026388915.1 Deltaproteobacteria bacterium | reverse complement strand
GTCAAAATCGCTAAAGAAAAACTTTCCATTCTTCTAAAAATCAAAGCTCAAATCGAAAAAAGCGTTGCCGAACACACGATAACAAAAATATTCGAAAGCTCCGAGAAACTGTTCGGCTTCATATCTCCGGACGGCAAAAAGTTGGCCTTGGTAGGAGGAGAAGGAGACGTCTGGCTGAGGGAAATTGTCAGTGGCGCAGAGACCCACCTCACCCGGACTCCGACTTTTAAATACTGGTGCTTTTGGTCTCCTGACAGCGAGACAATTGCCTATCTCGATGTCTTAAACGGCTTGTATGTGGTTCCGGCAAAGGGAGGAGAGCCGAGAGTCCTTATCAAGTCCGATTCAGACTTCATTAAGACAGGCAATTATGCCTGGCCGACAGGCTGGACATCGGACAATCAAATGATTCTCTGCCAGGTTTCCAAGAGGGGGCTTTGTGCGATTCCCCTTTCCGGAGGGGAATGGAAAGACATTTTTAAACTCCCGGCCCAATATGCTGAGAAAGATTTCACTCTTTTAACATTATCACCAAACGGTAAATTCTTAGCCTATCAATCAACGAAGTCCGGGAATTCAGATATTTACGTGATGCCTGCGGATGGCGGAAATTCTATTCAAATTACAAACCATCCTGCTCCTGATTCTTGGCCCACCTGGTCATTCGATGGAAAATGGATCTCCTTTTTATCTTCGAGAAGCGGGGACAGTGAAATTTGGGTGACAAGGATTTCCCCGGATGGCCATCCTGAGGGCGAACCCTTTCAGATTTTCCGGGGGTATTCCGTAATGGACTCATGCTTTAATTGGACGAGAGATGGGCAGATTGGAATTTCGCTGAGTACAGGCGTTTCTAATATTTTCATCAAGGAACTTCAAGCCGGAAAGGAAACTCAGTTAACAAATACCCTGACTCAGGAAAGACATCCTCGATGGTCTCCCGATGGCAGTCAGATCGCGTTCATTTCCTATCGGGAAGGGAAATCGAATTTATGGACGATCCCTTCTGAAGGAGGAAAAGCCAATAACGCAACAGCGAACATGCCTAATCCGGATGCAACGACTCGTTACATCACAAGGCCTTCTTGGCTGCCTGATGGAAAATGGCTGGCTTATGGAGGCATTTTTGGCGAGGATCGAGGCATTTGGACCGTTCCTGCCAAGGGAGGGTCGCCGGAAAAAATGAAATTTGACTTTGATCCGCGGGTCGATGGCTGCGATGTATCACCCGACGGCGCAACCATTGCCTTTGATTATACAGGAGCGAATGAGGGTAATCCTATAAAGGGCTCAAGAGTTTTTGAGGAGGATATCTACGTGATCCCGTTCAAAGGCGGGTCTCCTCAGAGAATAACAACGATTGCGAAAAGCGGCTTGGGTTTTAATTCTCCCTGCTGGTCGCCGGATGGAAAAATGATCGCTTTCCGGTCTGCGGACTGGTTTGAATATAGTGAAGGAAAGAACTCGAATGAAATATGGGTTTGTGAGTTTCCAGGGGGTGAACCTAAGGCTATTACTAAGAAAATGAAGGGAAATCTCACCCATTTGAGCTGGTCGCCGGACGGGAAGACGATTGTCTTTTCTATTTTTGAGAAAGATAAATCTCAGATATATGCGGTTCCTTCTGATGGAGGGGAAATAAAAAAGCTGGATATCGAAGGATTTTCCCCTGATTTCTCTCCCGACGGCAAAAGGATAGCCTATGGGAAGAACCTTCAAGGCAAGTTTGAGTACTGGCTTGTCGAAAACTTCCTGCCGCCGCTGAAAGTCGCCAAGTAGGTCTCCGTCTCTAGACGAATATCTTATTTTCGGGGATCGGATATTCTTTCCATATGACAATTGTGGCACTCGCGGCTATAATTTAACCGTAACAGTCCCGGGAGGTCATGATGCGCCACTCCAAGTTGCGGCCGCCGCGCAATGTTCTGGTGCTGTTCATTGCGGTCGCGGCCGTTTCGGTGTCTGCCTTGATTTGGCTGAGTTGGCGTCTGCTGAGGCAAGACCGGGCCTTGGAGAACCAGCGTATTCAGGAACGGCTCGAACGCGCGGCCGATCTGATCGTCACGTCCCTTGATCTGGGT
>JAPLIW010000141.1 GCA_026388915.1 Deltaproteobacteria bacterium | reverse complement strand
GGGCGAGAGGGCAAGATAAATCGTACAGATAAATCGTACAAGGCCAATGCGGAATGCGGAGTGCGGAATGCGGAATGAAATACCGTGAGTCGTGAGCATCGGAGGGTAAATATTTTTATCAGCTTACTCCATAGGGGTTTTTCCCCGCTCTCTTGGCTCCGAGCCGCTTGGAACAATTCCCTTGTCCTCCCCCTGTGAATTTGCTAATTTTGGGGCATTCGTCTTTGTTCCGAATTCGGTACTTCGAGTCTTGAACTTAATCTCTTGGTAATTATGGGACGTCCTGTCTGGCAGATCAAAATCATCACCCTTTTCTGGCCCATACGGCATTTCCTGGCCAGGATGGTGAACTGGCCACTCCTCGGCCGGTGGATGAAGTTGACCTTCAAGGAAGACCGGGCTCATTACCTCCCGGTTCAGGTGGAGGTGAAGCCGCCCGGGAGCGTGGTCCTGCCCAGTCAGGTGGTTGAAAACCTGATCCGTGAATCCTCCTTTCGGTTCATCCTCCATCGATGCCTCTGCCGGTCCCTGGAATCCTGCCGGAACTTTTCTCCCGAGATCGGATGCCTTTTCTTGGGAGAGGGGGCGAGAGAGATCGATCCCGCCCTGGGACGGGAGGCCTCGGTGGAAGAAGCTTTAGCCCACCATCGGAGGGCGCTGGACTCGGGCCTGATTCCCATGGCGGGGAACTTGAGGTGGGACTCGCTCTGGCTGGGGGTTAAGCAGGCGGATCAGCTCCTGACCATCTGCCACTGCTGCGATTGCTGCTGCTATTTCAAGCTCTACCGGTTCCTTCCACCAGAGGCCGCGCGCGGCCTCAAGAAAATGGAAGGGCTGGAAGTCCACGTGGGGGATGCCTGTGATGGGTGCGGAATCTGTGTGGAGCGGTGTTTCATCCAGGCCATGCAGTTACGAAACGGAAAGGCAATCGTGGGAGAAAACTGCCGGGGATGCGGCCGCTGCGCCTTGGTCTGTCCCCAAAAAGCGGTGAAGATATCCTTGCTGGCAACGGATTCGTCGGGTAGTCGCGGGGTAGAGTTTTTTAGGAAGCCATAACCAGGTGACGGCAATATTCCCCTCCCTGATTCCTATTTCTTGCACCCGTTTGCTAACCTTAGGGTCTTCCCGAAGCACCACTTCAACCCCTGGAAATTTCTACCCTTTTTTAATTTCTCCGCTTAATTGGAACTCATGGTCAGAAAATCCAGTTTCATTGTCAACCTTTCCAGGTGTGATGCGTCTAAATAATTAGGGAGAGAAAAAATGGGTATGAGGGGCTTGCAACCACTGACCTAAGGGAGAAAAGCGATGAACGCTACAAAATATTTTTTCATCATGTCCGTTGTTGCTTTGGTGGCCCTGGTCCCCATTTCTGCTTATGGAAAAGCCGAGGCAGCAAAGCCACCTCCGGCGGATCAGATGAATACCAATACTCCGCCGGTGGAACAACCGCTGGTACCGGAGGGAGCCTTTGCGGTTCAGCTCGTCGAGGCTCTGAAAATAGGGCAGGTACAGGACGAAGTTCAGGCTGAGAATACCTTGACTTCACTCGGGATTGAGCCGAAAAACGGCTGGATCGCAGGTTACCCAGTAACCCCTCCTATTATCGGCGAAATCGAAAGAGGCGTGGCCGCCGCAGCTGAGGCCGGTAAATTAAGGATGGGCAAGGGCGAGGCTCTGAAGGTGGTAGCGGATCTCAAGGCCAGGCTTGGATTGAGTATCACTCCGGGGGCCATATCGCAACCTGCTGCCCCTCAACCTGTCCCCGGGGGTGGGGTCGGCAATTCCGTCATTTATAAATATATCGACAGGAACGGGGTCCTTCATTTCACCGACCAGTATGAATCTATCCCCATGGAATACCGGGGTCGGGTGGAAATGATTCGAGGGGAAACTCGCCCTCAACCCACCGTTGCGCCAGCCTACGAAGATAGCCAAACCCCGGAAAGTTTTTCCATCCCCAATCCGGGGCCCGAAGTGGTCAACAATTATTATTATGATCCCGGCCCTCCGGTGGTTACCTATTACCCGCCGCCTCAACCTTATTATTACCTGTACGCCTGGGTTCCTTATCCTTTCTGGTGTTCGGGGTTCTACTTTTCCGGCTTCTTCATCCTCCATGATTTCCACCGGCATGTTTTCTTCCATAAGAGACCCTTCGTGGTCACCAACCACGTGGTCACGCATCACAAGGGGTTTTTCGTTGACCCGGTGAACAGAAACCTGAGGCCGAGCCGGATTCCTGACCGGATCCCTTCCGCCCAGGTTTTTAATACTTCCCGGGTCCAATCCGGCGCCCGGACGACTGTCGGGCCCGGCCAGAAAAGGACGGGCCCGGCAACCGTTCCGACGCCATCAAGAACGCCCAGAGTTGCTCCCCCCACAATTTCCAGAGCAG
>JAPLIW010000942.1 GCA_026388915.1 Deltaproteobacteria bacterium | reverse complement strand
CAGGGCCTTCAGGGCGGGCCGCCCGAAGCTCCCGGCCGTCCGGCAGAAACGAGAATCTCATCGACGGCCTGATTGATCATACCGCCCCTCCGGTAGCTGCCGACGATCGCCATGACCCTCACCGGTTCATTCATGGATTTTATCGGGATTCCAACGGAACCGCGGTTGAGCAGCCGGCCGATAAAAAAATTCAGGTTCATCCGGTTGATGCGTATAGCTTCCTGTAGTCAGTAAAACATCAACCCCGATGAAGATGCATGACTTCAACTCGTAATCATTGATGTTATTTCCTCGATATTTATGGTATCAATGGTTTGTCCTGTGAGGGGCTGGGGTAAACGGACGCATAGTTGAGGTATTTTTACATCGCCGGGAAACCAGGCAGTAAACGGAGAAAACAAACCTCAACCTGTAGGTGCGCCACGAGGCTGCACAAGAGATGAGGGGAGGTCCCTCGAAGTCGGCTTGCAGGAGCGGGCCTCAAACCACCTTAAGCTGCGATGGTAAAGAGCCATTGTGGTGAGCGTTAAGGAAAAGGCATGGCAAAAGACCATGTCAGGTGAGGTTCACGGAGGCTAGCGCAAGCGAACTACTTCTGAGGTGTCGAAATGATCTGGGAGATGTCATAACTGGAGGACCTTCAGGCCTCCAGGATAAGTCCAAGAGGGTCCTGTTTACTGCTTGGGCGGCATCTGGCATAAAGGTAGCGCGAACCTGATCCAGGCTCTTGTGTGGAACGTGGGAACCTGTCGTTCCGATGATAAGGGAGAAATTCAAGTGGAGGAAACCACAAGAATGAGAGTACCGATGCGGGGCACGGGGGCGGACCAACTCGTAGTAGTTGGAAGTTCCTGTAATGGGAATGGAGCGAAGGGGTTGGATCATCCGAATCTTATTGTTTGGTCAACCAGAGATGAGAGGAGCCGGGGAATAAGATAAAACCGTTAGGTTAGACTGGCGGCTGGATGATAAGAGTTGGATCATGGGAGACTGTCACGTCCGGATCCGTGGGAGTGTGGGGGTGACATTCCCCCGCGCCACCCGACTATCGGGAGAAACCGGTCTACTCGACTCAATCAGCCTGATGCAAATCACAGCATCCTTTGGTTCGTTACCGGAACGGAAGCAAGCCATGAATATATTGGAGAGAATCAAGGAAGTTCGCACCAAAAAGAGGATCACACTGAAGGAAATGTCCAAGAGAACGGGCATTTCCATGAATTATCTGAGCCAGATTGAACGGGGGAAATCCAATCCTTCAATCGGTATCATCAAGAAGATTACCGACGCACTAGATGTTCCCATCTGGGGATTGGAGGAATTGGACTCCTCAGGCACGAAAATCCACAAGGTGGAGATTGTTCGCAGCGACATGCGGAAGATGCTCATCTTCCCGAAATCGAATCGGAAATCGTACCTTTTGACGCCGGATCTCCAGAGGAAGATGGAAGTTCTTTTGAGCGAGGACGAACCAGAAAAAGAGGTGGAAGAAGAGTGGTACGAGCACGATGGCGAGGAATTCGGGTTTGTTCTGGCGGGACGGTATGAGGTGATGGTGGAGGATCAGGTGTATATCCTGGAAGAGGGGGACAGCATCTACTTCCCGAGTCGCTTGCCGCATAAAATGAGAGGGATCGGGGAGAAGGTGTGCCGGGTCATGTGGGTAATCACCCCGCCCTCGTTTTAATACCACTTCATTCAACCTGCGAAAGACCGCGCGAGGCGCGGCGGGAAGAAATAATTCGCGCGGCCTCCGAAGACTAATCCATCGTAATCGTCAGAGCTTCCGGCAGGATGCTCTCCCCATAGACCAAGGAACGTTGGGGACACCCCTGATTCTCCGGGCCAATTTCAGCGGCCGGAGACCGGTGAAGCCGATGGAGAGCGGGGCCATAAACCTTGGCCGTCTTCCCTAGTGAGGACTGAATCGGGGGGAATGCAGCGCATCCCGGAGACTCACCGTCCGGAATACGCGTTCATGGGTTACGACGGCCGGCACCGGACGTTGGACGCGCCGCTTCCCCTGATGACCCTTGTGATCTCCCGCACGACGGGGGACACGAGGCCTGCGAATCCCGAATGCCCCGCCGTCTGCAAATGCAGGTTGCTGAAACCCAGGGGAAGATCGCCCGTCAGCAGATCCAGCAAGGTTTCCGTCGGACCCATGATCCGGTAGTCTTCATCCCGGAAGTGCAGCAACACGGCCCCCCCCCGTATCCGATCGCCGCTGACAACGAAGTGACACTGGAAGGGGCTGTCGGAGGCCTCGATGTTCACGTGCAGTTCCCGTTTCGTTTTCCGCAGC
>JAPLIW010000399.1 GCA_026388915.1 Deltaproteobacteria bacterium | reverse complement strand
CTAACTTTCATGCCGGTAACCCCTCTAGAAACCTAAAGAATTTATCTCTCGCCCGCTTCGCTAGAGACGCAGAGTACACAGAGGGCAAAACAACAACCATTTTAGTATTAAAACCCCGACTTCGCCTTTTTCTCCGCGTGCCCTGCGAGAGACAAAAGGCTTTTTCTCTCGCCCGCTTCGCTAGAGACGCAGAGCTCACAGAGGGGAAAAAACATTTCAGAATAAAAACCTAAATCCGCTTTTTCTCTGCGTGCCCTGCGGCCTCTGCGAGAGATAATGTCTTTAATATTTTCTTGTCTTTGCGCCCTTGGCGCCTTGGCGTGAGATAGGGCCTTTAATACCCGCCGTTGCCGGAAATCATCACCCAGGGGGTTTTGAGCATGATCTTGAGGTCCAGCCAGATCGACCATCCGCCGATGTACTTCAGGTCCAGGCGCACCATCTCGTCGAAGGTCCGTTGGCTCCTCCCCTCCACCTGCCAGAGACCGGTGATGCCCGGCTTCATGGCCAGTAGCCGGTTGCGATGCCAGAGGTCGTACATTTCGCACTCGTAAGGGATGGGGGGCCGGGGGCCCACCAGGGACATTTCCCCCTTCAGCACGTTGAGGAACTGGGGAAGCTCGTCCAGGCTCGTCTTCCTCAGGATATTCCCCAGGGGAGTAATCCGCCGGTCGCGGGTCATCTTGTACACGACCTCCCCCCCCTTCCGCTCCTCCGCGGGGGAAGTTCCGTTCCCCCGGGTGATTAATTTCGTCACGTACTCCTTATGGGGCGATTCGTCGCTGTTGACGTACATGGAGCGGAACTTCAGGAAGGTGAAGGTTTTTCCCCACTGCCCCACCCGGTCCTGTTTGAAGAGCACCGGTCCCTTGGAGGTAAGCTTGATCCCCAGGGTGACGGTCAGGAAGACCGGGGAAAGAACCACCAGCCCGAAAAGGCTTCCGGCGATGTCCAACCCCCTCTTGATGAAGAGGGAAATCTTTTCCTCGGGGGTCTTCTTGGTGACTTCCGGGTAGAGGCGGGTATTGAACAAACTCCGGTCCCCTCCGTTTCCTTTGTAGGACTCGGGAAAGACGTGGTAGGAAACCCGGATCTTCTCCACCGCCTCCGCCCCGAGCGCTTCGACCAACCGGTCCTGGATCTTCAGCAGGATTTTCTCTTGCACCACCTCATCGATGGAATTGAGCTCGGTCAGGATGATCCCCGCGACCTTGCCCTCCTCGTACCACCCCTTGATGTCCGTTTCCCGGACGCTGGAGGAAAGGGCCGTTTCCAGGTTGTGGATGAAGTCTTCTTCCCCGGAGGGGGGGGTCAGGTTTTCCACGTTCAGGAGCAGGAGCAGAAAGGGCCGGCGGGAGCGCTCGGTCCGCTTCCGCTCGAGGTACAGCATGCGGTCAAAGCCGGCCTCCGGATAGAAATCACTGCCCCCGGCAAAGAAGCGCCCCGCTTCGTAGAGGGGGTAGGTGTCGGGTTTGCCGTTGGAATGATCTCGAAATTCAGCAACAGCCATAATAACTCCTCATGATGTCTCTCGCCCCCTTCGCTTGAGGCCGCAGAGCTCACAGGGAAAGCATAACATTTCTAAAATACAAGCCATGGGTTTTACAGGTTATTCACTTTTGAGCCTTCTCTGCGTGCCCTGCGGGCTCTGCGAGAGACAAAGGCTTTTTTCTCTCGCTCGCTTCGCTAGAGACACAGAGCTCACAGAGGGAACCAAAATATTTGTAAAAATACAACCCAAAATTCAATAGGCTATTTTTTCGTATTTTTCTCTGCGCGCTCTGCGGGCTCTGCGAGAGATCATGTCC
>JAPLIW010000908.1 GCA_026388915.1 Deltaproteobacteria bacterium | reverse complement strand
ACACGGATGAACACGGATAAACACGGACAAGAAAGTGCCTAAAGTTGCGAGTGCCTAGAGTTAAAAACAGGGTTTTATGGCCTTTGACTCCGAACTCCGTACGGGCGACCCGGCGGGTCGCCCCTACGAACTCCGAACTTTTTTGGACGCGGATGAACACGGATGAACCGTTGAGGGCAAAAAGAATTGTAAGGCTGTTCTTATTCGTCCCATTTATGCCTGGGATATCTCTGCGTAATCTGCGGATAAACAGATCTGGATCCTTTGGTGAAGGAGGCAGAAGGTATGAATCATAAGGGTGGTTCGATTCTGGTGGCGGAATTCGACGCCAATTTTCCCTACTACTATTCGGCCGGGCGGTACGGCAGCTATTTTTTCAAGAAACTGAAGGATGAAAAGAAAATCATGGGAATCCGCTGTCCTAAGTGCGACCGGGTCTTTGTCCCGCCCCGACCGGTGTGCGGATACTGCTTCGTGAAAAGCACCGACTGGGTCGATCTGGGGGACGAAGGCACCCTCTGGGGATACACCGTCGTTCAATTCCCCTTCCTGGATCCCCTGACCGGCCTGGAGCGCCCCATCCCCTACGGGTACGGGTTTATCGAGCTGAAGGGGGCCGCCACCCGGCTGCAGCACTTCGTCACCGCCTCGGACCTCAACAAGCTCAGGATCGGGATGAAGATGAAGGCTGTTTTCCGGGAAGAGCGGAAGGGAGATCTCACAGATATCGTCCATTTCAAGGCGATTGAATAGTAAACACCGGCGCAAGGCCCAAGGTTCAAGGCACAAGGCCGAATTATTTTTTTTATGTTTTTGCCCTGCGCCCTGCACCCTGTGCCCTTTTCCTTCTGGAGGAAAATTATGGAAAAATGGCTCGAAGGACTGGAACCTGTTGTGGTCCGTCAGGATTTGAAGGTCCCGTACCGCTACTCCATGGGCGCGACGACGAGCAGGTTTTTTATCGAAATCCGGGACAACCGGAAAATCATGGGAATCCGATGTCCCCAATGCGATGTGGTTTTTGTCCCCCCGCGCACCACCTGCGGGCGCTGCTTCTCCCAGCTCCATGAGTGGGTTGAGGTCGGCAACCAGGGGACGCTGGAAACCTATACCCAGGTTCGGTATACGACTCCGGTTCAACCCGCCGCGGCACCTTTCTATTACGGGATCATCAAACTGGACGGCGCAGATACCGGATTGGCCCATATCGTCGGAGATTTAAAGGGCCAAGAACCCAGGATCGGCATGCGCGTTCAGGCGGTTTTCAAGGAGGAAAGAAAGGGGAACATGCTGGATATCCGCTATTTCAAACCGGTGGGGGATGAAAAGGAGGCAGGGAGCAGGGCGCAGGGGGCAAGGCCCAAGAAGAAAGTCCAAAAGCCCAAACGGCGAGAAGGCGAAAAAAGCAGAATAAAGGTCAAAGCGAAAAAAAGCATAAAGAAGAAGACAGCCAGGGGGAAGACTAAAAAAATGGTGAAGCCTGCCAGACCCAGAGGGAAAAAAGCGCCACCCCCAAAGCGCAAGGTCAAAGGAAAGAAATAGAACCGGCCTGTTCACTCGTAGGGGCACGATGCTTCGTGCCCCTACTTAGGGCGGATCGAATAGAGGCCAGGGGGAGGTTTACGGGGTTTTTTTCTTGTCCCGGACCTTCTTCCTGGCCTCTTTGCCGAAGCGGACCTGCAGACCCCTGAAGAGGACAAGGATCCCCATCCAGGCCAAGATCACCCCGACCGGGTAGGCGATGACCTTCGGCAGGAAAAGGGCTACGGCAGAAAGAGCGAGCACCACCACAGAGATCGTCAAAAGGGAGGTGGATTCGGTACGGCTCAGCATCCGGTGGCCGGTGACGGCGGAGGTGAGTGCGCTCCCGACTCGGATGACTCCAGTCAAAACATGTTTGCCGCTTCCCAAGGCGATGGGGGCCTTGCCCGCGGCGGGCAGGGGCTGAGTGAGGCGGACTTTATTCCGCCGGGTGAGCACGATTTCGGTCGAGTTCGACAGGTCTTCCAGAAACATCTGGCTCATCTGCCGGCCCAGCTTCTCATCCTCTATGACCACATCCAGTTCCCAGTTGCCGATCCAGCTGGCGATATTGAGGTTGGTGGAGCCGATGCGGGCCCACTTCCCGTCGGCCACGGCCGTTTTGGCGTGCATCATGGGCCCGTTCCACTCAAAGACCCGCACCCCCGCTTCCAACAGGGAGCGATAAAGGGTGCGGGAAACATTGGCAATCCATTGGATGTCGCTTCCGTGGGGCACCAGGACCCGCACATCCACTCCATCCAG
>JAPLIW010000254.1 GCA_026388915.1 Deltaproteobacteria bacterium | reverse complement strand
AGGGCGGCGATAATCGCCCGGCAGAACGCCGGAAGGTCATCCGGGGTCCGGGAGGTGATGAGATTCCCGTCCCGCACGACTTCCTGATCAAGGTATTTGGCGCCGGCGTTGACCACGTCATCCTTGATGGCCGAGACGCAGGTGGCGTTCTTTCCTTTCAGAATCCCTGCCGAAACCAGGACCCAGCCGGCGTGACAGATGGCGGCCACGATTTTCCCCTGGTTAAAACAGTCACGCACCAGCTTGAGCATGGCCGCGTTGCGCCGCATGCGGTCGGGGGCAAATCCGCCGGGGACGATCACCGCGTCAAAGTCCGCGGCGCTAACCGATTCCGCCGCCACTCCTCCGGGGGCGGGAAGCCCGACCTTGCTGTGGTACTCCTTGGCCCCCGTGCCCACCACGGTGACCTTGGCGCCGGCTTCTTTCATCCGGTAGAAGGGGTACCAGAACTCATGCTCCTGATACATGTCTTCGATCAAAATCGCGACTCGTTTTCCTGCTAACTCCATAAAACCCTCCTTATTTTTCTTGGCACTCTAATATTGATGGGCTCGTAAAAAGTCTCTTAAAGCGTCACCCCGGCGAACCCCGGATCAGGTCCGGGGCAGGCGCCGGGGTCCAGAACATCTTGAAATAACTGGATTCCGGCTTTCGCCGGAATGACGAATTCTATGGAATTGCGACTTTTTACGAGATCATCAATATTTATTATATCCATCCCTTTCCGTATGGGGCAACAGAATTAGTTCGCTTGCCACGCTTCACATTTTCGATTCTCTTTCTTGAGCAAAAGTAAGCTTGTGGCCCGGAAGCAAGGGGGTTGCGCGGAAAAAGCATCGGCCCAATTATTTCGGATTGCGGATTTCGGATTTTTTTGCTTTCCTTTTTCAATCCGCATTCCGCAATCTACAATCCGCAATTTGGAGGCGGGCCCAGCGGGCGTTACCGAATTTGGAATTCGGAATGTGGAATTCGGAATTTTTACTTCTTTTTTTCCATTCCGCATTCCGCAATCCGCATTCCGCATTTAAATGGCCTGCCCGGCCCGAGAAATGATCAACGCCTCATGGTTTTTTCGCGCAACATCCTTGCTTCCGGGCCTGGCAACGCCCAAGATTTCAATCCATCATCCGGCTTTCTTGCCGAAAAGTTAAGGGGGGCAAGCCTTCAGAAGAGAATCTCCAGCGTCTCCTCCACCGACTGGACGCCGACCATTTCCATGCCTTCCAGTTCCAGGGACATGCGGCTTCGGTTGCTGCGGGGCAGGAGGCACCGTTTGAAACCCAGCTTGGAGGCTTCTTTGATACGGAGTTCGGCCTGGTGAATTCCCCGCACTTCGCCCGCCAGCCCCACCTCCCCGATGACCATGGTCCGGGAAGGAATCGGCTTATCCAAAAAAGAAGAAGCCACCGCGGATATAACCCCCAGGTCGGAGGCGGGTTCGTCGATCCGCACTCCCCCGGCCACATTGACGAAGATATCCTGCTGGGCCAGGTTCATTCCCACTTTCTTCTCCAGAACGGCGACCAGCAGAGAGACCCGGTTGGGGTCCACCCCAATGGCCGTGCGGCGGGGCATTCCGTAGGAGGAAGGGCTGACCAGAGCCTGGAGCTCCACCAGAATGGGCCGGGACCCCTCCAGGCTGGAGATGACCACCGAACCCGGGACATCGATGGGGCGCTCGGCCAGGAAGAGCTCTGAGGGATTGGCCACCTCTTCCAGCCCCCCGTCTTTCATCTCGAATACGCCGATTTCGTTGGTGGAGCCGAAACGGTTCTTCACCGCCCGCAGGATGCGGTAGGGGTGCCCCCGGTCTCCCTCGAAATAAAGGACGGTGTCCACTATGTGCTCCAGAACGCGGGGGCCGGCGATGGCCCCTTCTTTGGTCACGTGGCCGATGAGAAAGGTGGAGAGGCCGGTGGATTTGGAGAGCATCATGAGTTTTCCGGCCGATTCCCGCACCTGGCCGATCGATCCGGGGGCGGACTGGAGCTGGGAAGTAAATACCGTTTGAATGGAATCGATAACCGCCACCCCGGGCTTGAGTTTTTGGATGTATTCGATGATCTTTTCCAGGGAATTTTCGGCCAGGACATAGAGATCCGGGGAGGAAACCCCGATCCGGTCGCCGCGCATCTTGGTCTGGCGCAGGGACTCTTCCCCCGAGACATAAAGGACCTGGATCTTCTTCCGGGCCAGCCGGTCCAGGGCCTGAAGGAGAAGGGTGGATTTTCCGATTCCCGGGTCCCCCCCGATGAGGACGACGGAACCCAGCACCAGGCCTCCGCCGAGGACCCGATCGAATTCGCTGATCTCGGTCTTCTGCCTTCCTTCTTCTCTGGTTTCGATGGACAGGATGGACTGGGGAGGAACGTCCTGGCCGGAGATGGTCAGGGAATGCCCCGGGCGGTCCGCGGCGGGAGAGACCACTTCTTCGACGAAAGAATTCCAGGAACCGCAGTCCGGGCATTTGCCCAGCCACTTGGGCGACTGGTATCCGCAGTTCTGGCAGCCGAAGACGGTTTTGATTTTAACCATTTGGAATAATAAGAATAATTTTTCCTGATTATAGATTCGGGGGGGACCGGAAGTCAAACGGAAAAGGCCTACAGCAAAAAGCAGCATAGAGCATAGGGCAAAGAGCCGCCAAAATGTACGCTAAGCGCTATGCTCTTTGCTTTTTTTGCAGATTTGCCAGGCGATGCACCGGGTGCCGTACTTGCAATACCCCTTGGGGTCGGTGCAGGTGCAGCATTCCCTGCAGTATCCGTGGTTATATTTTTGGCAGATGGAAAAGGCTTTTCGTTTCGGATGGTTGATGCAATTCATGGGTATAATACCGGCCTATGAGCTCAGGCTTCGAAGTTTTCCCTCCAGACGGCGGATCATTTCTTCCCGTTCCTCGACCGCCAACCGCTGGAGCGGCGTTTGGTGTGAGCGGGCAGCGCCTTCTCCCGGTTCTTCAATTCCTCTTTCAGGGGTTCGATTTTCCGGAGCAGATCCTCTCTCATTCCTTCTTCCATTTTCATATGGTTAATCCCTTTTATTTTTGATATTCTTGGATGAGCGTGTCGGGGAATCGATTCAAAAAATATGCCTGGGCCCTAAGATGTCCCACAAGCTGGAGAA
>JAPLIW010000820.1 GCA_026388915.1 Deltaproteobacteria bacterium | reverse complement strand
GTGGAGCAGCTTAAGCAGGCCGCCTATTTCCATAGACAGATTGTCTGGCTGCAAACCCGCTTCCCTGAGGCGAGGCTGGCCAACGTTGAAGGCTTGGTCAAACTGGTGGACCGCAAGGAGATCGAGGCCAACGATTGGAGTCTGACGCCAGGGCGTTATGTAGGCGTCGCGCCGCAGGAAGAGGATGACGGGTTCGATTTCGAGGAGGCCATGCGGGAAATCCACACCGAATTAGCCAACCTTAATGAGGACGCGGCCCAACTGTCTAAAAAGATTCAGCGGAATTTTGAAGAGTTGGGGATTTAGGGTATGGCCAATACTTATGCCTCTCTCCATTATCACCTTGTTTTCAGCACTAAAAATCGGGAGCATTTTATCAAGAAGGAGGTGAGGGAGCGAATTTGGGCCTTTCTCGGCGGGATAGCCCGGGAAAATAAATTGAAAGCTTTATGTGTCGGGGGGACGGAGGACCATATTCATATTTTACTCATGGCTCCGCCGGCCATGGCCTTGAGCAAAATGGTACAGTTGCTCAAAGGCGGCTCTTCCAAGTGGATTCATGAAACATTTCCGGAGATGCGAGGATTCGCCTGGCAGGATGGGTACGGAGCATTCACAGTCAGCAAATCCCAGATTTCCGATATCGTCCGTTACATCCAGGGACAGGAGGAGCACCACCGAGCCAAGACCTTCCAGGAGGAATATTTGGCCTTCCTCCAAAAACACGGAATCGAATATGACGAGCGGTATGTGTAGGGATGATTATGAGGGTATCGTACGTCGCTACGGACCGCGCGTTTTTGGGTGGATGGATTGGGATCCGGGCATTGGTGGCAGGCCATAAATGACCTGCTAAAATCATGCCGTCCTGATGGGACGTTGATTGATGGCCCCAATATTGCCGCAGAGCGGCGTTTGAATTTAGGCCGGTCATTTATGGCCGGCAATGGGTAGCGGGTAATCGGTAAACGGTAATACAATAAACACAAATCCGTCACGTCGTGACGGGTGATTTTTGTTGGTTGGTGGTGGGGTGAGCCGCATATAATCCAGGGTGGCCATGGCCCGGCCACGGTGGGTTGATTTCAACCGTCGCGACGCGACGGGGTTTTTTGGGGGGATTGGGATCCAACCATTTGTAACCGGCCATAAATAGCCGGCCTAAATTCATATCGCCCCGATGGGGCATTAATGCGTTGCACCATTACCGCCGCAGAGCGACGTATGAATTTAGGCCGGTCTTTCAAGGCCGGCAAATTGGTCGGCGGTTATTAATGGGATACAACGGCGCGGGTTTATGGGGCGGGCATCATTTCCAGGCGGTCGATATCATACGTCGCTAAGCGACGTTGGGTATGGACGGATTGATGGATAGATAGCAGGCCCTAAATGGCCTGCCTAAATTCAAAACGTCCCTACGGGACGATAATCGATTCATATTCAGGCATCATTATCGCCCCAGAGCGGCCATTGATTTTAGGCCGGCAAAGCAAGGGAAAACACATAAAGACAAATCCGTCGCGTAGTGAGGGGTGATATAGCCGCAAATGGTTTCGAGAGGATTTTAAATAGTCCGGTCATGAGTAATCTTGGAAATTATATAGAGATAATCCTTGGAGGAACTCCGAAAACAGATCGCGTTGATTATTGGAATGGGAATATACCCTGGGCTTCGGTTATTGACTTTGGTGATCATAAAACAATTTATGAGACCGAAAAAACGATAACAGAAAGCGGACTCATGAACTCTAACACCAAGTTGCTTCAAGCAGGTGATGTCATCATATCCGCAAGGGGTACTGTTGGGAAGGTTCTTGTTTGTGGACGGAATATGGCCTTTAACCAGTCATGTTATGGACTCAGGACAAAAGATCCCAACAAACTTGATCAAGGCTATCTTTTCTATTTAATGAAAGATACTATATCTTATCTGCTACAAAAGGCTGTTGGCGGCGTCTTCGATACCATTATAAAATCGACCCTCGAGAATGTTCCTGTCAGTTTGCCCAGTATTTCCCAGCAAGTAAAAATATCTTCCACTCTCTCCGCCTACGATGACCTAATCGAAAACAACCTCCGGCGGATTGCCTTGCTGGAGGAATCGGCCCGGCTGCTTTACAAGGAATGGTTCGTCCGCCTCCGCTTCCCGGGCTATGAACACACGCGCATAATAAATGGCGTACCGGAGGGATGGAAAAGCAGACCATTATCCGAACTGACTGATTATATTAACCGAGGAATCGCTCCTGACTATGACGACGAAGCCGAAGGAATAGTCATTAATCAAAAATGTGTTCGAAATGGAAGGATAGACCTTTCCTTAGGCCGGCATCAATCAAGGCAGTTCTCGTCAGTCCGACAGGTGCGAGTTGGAGATGTTTTGGTTAACTCTACCGGAGAAGGTACGCTTGGCCGGGTAGCACAGCTAAAAACTCCGGTTGAAAACTGCACCGTCGATACACATATAACGCTCGTGCGCCCAAAGGCCGAGCTGGGTATACATTATTTCGGTTTGGCAATGATGGCTTGGGAGCCTCGTTTTTCGTGCATGGGGCGTGGAGCTACCAACCAGACAGAGTTGTCACGGAGCGCGATTATGGAAACAGAGATCATCATTCCCCCCAACTCACTCGTTCGGGAGTTTGAGGTTTTTGAAGACCCTATATATCGAGAAATTAGTAATCTAAATTTGCAGAATTCGAGATCGAAAAATGCCCGGGACCTTCTACTCCCCTGTTTAATGAGCGGTGAGATCGCCGTATGAGTGAAATGACCGAAGACAGGCTGGTCCAGCAGACAACCGCGGATTATTTCCATGATAATTTGGGCTGGGAGTCGGTCTTCGCTTACAATGAAGAGGTCCTCGGCCCGGAAGGGACGCTGGGAAGGAATTCGGAGAAGGAAGTGGTGCTGGTCCGATACCTCCGCCAGGTCCTGGAAAAGCTGAATCCGGATTTGCCCGCCGTGGCCTATGAAACAGCTATCAAGCAAATCACTGAAACGAGCGTAACCAAATCCAGCCTGCAGGTTAACCGGGAGAAATATTCTCTTTACAAAGACGGAATTCTAGTTTCCTTTCGCAACCAGAAGGGGCAGGTCGAAGAAAGACGCCTGAAGGTATTTGATTTTGAAAATCCCAAGGGCAATCACTTCTTGGCGGTACGCGAGCTCTGGATTCAGGGGCCGCTTTATAGGAGGCGGCCGGATATCATTGGATTCGTCAATGGAATTCCGCTCCTTTTTATCGAGCTGAAGAATGTCCACAAGGATATCCGCCGCGCCTATGAAGAGAACCTGAGCGATTACAGGGACACCATTCCTTACATCTTTGATCACAACGCTTTTATTGTTTTAAGCAATGGGGACCGGGCCAGAGTGGGCTCCATCTCCAGCAAATACGGCCATTTTCATGAGTGGAAGAGGCTGGCCGAGGAAGATTCGGGTGTGGTGGACCTGGAAACCCTGCTCAAGGGCCTGTGCGCCAAGCCGAACTTCATGGACTTTTTCGAGAATTTCATCCTCTTCGATGAAAGCCAGAAAACGACGGCCAAGATCATCGCCCGGAACCATCAGTTCCTGGGGGTCAATCGGGCGGTGGAAGCGGTGCGCAGCCGGGAAAACCTCAACGGCCAGCTCGGCGTCTTCTGGCACACCCAGGGAGCGGGGAAATCCTACTCCATGGTCTTTTTCTCCCAGAAAATCCACCGCAAGCTTCCGGGCAACTTCACCTTCCTGGTAGTGACTGACCGGGAGGACCTGGATAAACAGATCTACAAAACCTTTGCCGGCTGCGGCATCTGCGACAACGACCGGGACCAATGCCGGGCTTCGTCGGGGGAAAACCTTCAGGAAGTTCTGAAACAGGACAAGCCCTATGTTTTTACGATGATCCACAAGTTCAACCAGGAAGTGAACCCGGCCGACCCCTACTCGGCCCGGAATGATATCATCGTCATTTCGGATGAGGCCCACCGTACCCAGTATGGAAAGCTGGCCTGGAACATGCGCAACGCCCTGCCCAACGCCCATTACATCGGCTTCACCGGGACGCCCCTTTTCAAGGACGATGAAATCACCAAGAGGATTTTCGGTGAATATGTCTCCACCTACGACTTCCAGAGGGCGGTGGATGACCAGGCAACAGTGCCCCTTTACTATGACAACCGTGGAGAGAAGCTCAAGATTACTACGACGAAGATTAATGAAAAGCTGGCCGCCAAGCTGGAAGAATTCGAGCTTGACCCGGATCAGCAAGCCCGCCTGGAAAAAGAGCTTTCCCGCGAGTATCACATCATCACCGCGGAAAAGCGCCTGGCTGCCATAGCCGGGGATTTCGTCCGGCACTATGCAACCCGGTGGGAAACCGGCAAGGCGATGCTCATCTGCATCGACAAGATCACCACGGTGCGGATGTACAACCTGATCCGGAACTACTGGCAGGATCACCTCAAGGATGTGGAATCCGCCCTGAAAAAGGCGGGCGATGAACAGGAGGAGATGCAGATCCGCCGGCAGGTGGACTGGCTGAAAGAGACGGCCATGGCCGTTGTGGTGAGCGAAGAGCAGGGGGAGGTGAAGCGTTTCCAGGAATGGGGTCTTGACATCCTCCCGCACCGGGAAAGAATCAAAAAGGGTTTTGAGACACCCGACGGAAAAAGAATCGATGTGGATACGGCTTTCAAAGATCCCGACCATCCCTTCCGCATCGCCATCGTGTGCGCCATGTGGCTGACCGGATTCGATGTTCCCAGCCTGGCCACCCTTTACCTGGATAAGCCCTTAAAGGCGCATACCCTCATGCAGACAATCGCCCGGGCCAACCGGGTGCATGAGGGAAAGAACAACGGCCTCATCGTGGACTATTGCGGAATCCTCAAGAACCTTCGTCGGGCCCTGGCCACGTTTGCCACGGGAGTAAAGGCCGACGGTCAGGACCCCATAAAACCAGAAAAAGACCTTCTGGAAGAGCTGGCAGAAGCCATCGACCTGGCAAAGGGCTTCTTGAAAGAACGAGGATTCGATATTGGGAAGGTTTTGACCACGGCCGGATTCCATCGAATCGCAGCGATCAAGGAAGCCAAAGAGGTCATTAATCAAAGCGAGGAGACGCGCAAACGGTTTGAAATTCTGGCAAGGGAAGTTTTCAAAAAGTTCAAGGCATGCCTGACCATTAGGGGGATCCTGAAATATAAAAAGGAGCATGAGGCCATCGAAATCATTTACCAGAAGCTCCAGGATGACCGGGATAAGGCGAATATCACCAAGGTTATTCAGGAATTACACAGCATAATTGATACGGTGATTACCCCTGTTGTCCCCACAGGAGCTGAGCGCCCCGAGGAATATAAGCCCTACGACATCAGCAAAATCGATTTCAACCGCCTGAAGGAAGAATTTCGAAAACATCCGGAGAGGAATACAACCGTCCAATGCCTGAAGAACGAGGTGGAAAAGCGGCTCAGGCAGATGATCCTTAAAAACCCCCTCAGGATCGACTTCTATAGAAAGTATCAAGAGATCATCGAGGAATACAACCAGGAGAAAGACAGGCTGACGATCGAGGAAACCTTTACCGCCCTGCTGAAGTTTGTTGAAGCGTTGGATAGCGAAGAGAAACGGGCCGTCCGGGAGGGACTGGACGAGGAAAACCTGGCCCTTTTCGACCTTCTGCTGAAGCCTGAGCTGTCCGCCCGGGACAGGAACCGGATTAAAGAGGTGGCCAAAAGCCTGCTCGGGGCACTGAAGGCGGAGAAGCTGAGGGTGGACCAGTGGCGGGAAAAAGAAGCGACCCGGGCCGCCGTCAGGAATTTCATCCACGATTTCCTCTGGAATGAAAAGACCGGTCTGCCCCTTGAAGCTTACACCCCGGAGGACGTCAAAACCAAGGCGGAGATGGTGTTCAGCCATATCTTTATTCAATACCCCACCGCCTCCCCCTCTATTTATGCTACTGCCTGAGATGATTAGCGGTCTTCATTCCGGCCTCCCCCGCTATCCTCCAGGCCTTGCGCTGATCCATTAAGAATGGGCAATATGAATTCGATATGTGCGCACATAACCGTTTGGGGTTGGCTCCTACACAAAAATTGATCCGGAGACCTACCTTGAAAAAACCGGAAAATACCAAATTCACGTCAAAGTCATAGACATCTTCGGCAACGGTAGCTCCCAAGCGTTTGATGTGGAGGTGTAATAATGGCGGAGAAATCCCTAAACATATTGCAGCAAGGCGAGAGACTTCTTGATGACTTACGGTCCTTGATCCTGGAGGCCCGGCAGGATACGGCCCGCTCGGTGAATTCCACCTTGGTAATGCTTTATTGGAGAGTGGGCCAGCGGATTCGGAAGGATATCCTCAAAGAAAAAAGAGCCAGTTATGGAGAGCAGATTTTCTCGACACTGTCGAGAAAATTGGTGGATGAATTTGGAAATGGATTTTCTCAACAAAATCTTTTTCGCATGGTCCGCTTTGCAGAAGTTTTCTCTAAGGCGCAAATTGTCGCGACACTGTCGCGACAATTGGGATGGAGCCACTTTGTCGAAATTATACCCCTTTTACAACGAATATAAAAAGAACCCGGCTAAGAAGCTGATAGAGGCGGTCGAAGGCGGCGGCTGCTTGCCTGACGGTCATGAAGGAATGAGCAAAAGCGAGCTTGCATCCTTCGAGAAGATGTGTGGCAAGTTTGAAGAATTCCTGATCAAATCATCGAGGGGAGTGAATCATGGCGAAAAAACTACCGCTGAACGGAACCTGCGCGATATGCAAGGGGACGGTAACCAAAAAAGAGGCCCCAAAGCACCTGCAAAAATGTCTGCAGCCAAAAGAAAAAAACGAAAAGACCACCGGCAGAAGGAAGTCTTCTGCCAAGATATTTCATCTCCTGGTTGAAGGATACGGCCTATCGGGCGACCTGTACTGGATGCATCTTAAAGCGTTGGGCAGAGCCAGTTTTGGGGATTTAGACATGTTTTTGAGGGATACCTGGCTGGAATGCTGCGGCCACATGAGCGGCTTTTCCGCCGGTGAAGAGGAAATAGACATGAACGAAAAATTGAGCGACATCCTGAGCCCAGGGCAAACATGGCTTTATGAATATGATTTCGGCAGCACCACGGAACTGCTTCTGAAGGTGGTTTCTGAATTCGAGGGCAGCCTGAAAAAGGGCAAAGTGGAAATCCTGGTAAGGAATGAAGCTCCCCAGATCATATGCAATCAGTGCGAAAAGCCGGCTACGACCATCTGCGTGGATTGCATATACGATAACCAAGGCTGGCTTTGCGACGATTGCGCCGGCAAGCATGGTTGCGACGAAGAGATGTTCCTCCCACTGGTAAATTCTCCCCGTACCGGGGTTTGCGCATACGCGGGGTAGACTTTGTCACCCAAAACGAATGCGGATGGAAGGTTACCCAAACCATGAAAGAGAAAAAAATGATTGAGGAAAAGGTGCAAAAATTGGTGGAAATGACCACGGCTTTTTGCCGGGAATATTTGGATGAAGATTATAAGCAACTGTGCGAGAAGCTTATCATGAAGATGTCCCGGAAACGGGTGGTTCCATTCCTTTCCGGCCGGATGGAAATATGGGCGGCGGCGGTCGTCTATGCCCTGGGGAGCATAAACTTTCTGTTTGATAAGAGTTTCAAACCGTACGCCACGGCTGACGACATCTGCAATTTTTTCGGAACCTCGAAAAGCACGACCTCCCAAAAAGCACAGGTAATCCGAAACATGTTCAAGATGGGATATTATGATGGAGAATTTTCAACCCATCATATGAAGGAAAACAGCCCTTTTTCGAATTTTGTCATGATCAATGGCTTGATCGTGGACAAAAGACATCTGCCCCCGGAAGTTCAGGAAATGCTCAAGCGGGAGGGGAAATAGAAAAAGCCTATGGGCTTTTCCACTTGACTCATGTTGACATTTTCCGGCCGAAAACTCCCTCTCCCCGCCGTGGGAGAGGGTCGGGGCGAGGGGGGTTGAATCAAAGAAACACCAGATTCAGAAGACTTTTCACCCCCACCCTTCCCTCCCCGAAGGTGTGAAAAAATTGATTTTCAGCCGTCACCCCGGTGAAAACCGGGGTCCAGTAAGTTCGTAAATCCTTGAAAACACTGGATTCCGGCTTTCGCCGGAATGACGCGAAAAAGAACTAATTCGATTTTTTCACACCTTCCCCCATCGAGGGGGAGGGAGAATCAACGCTGAAAGCCAGAAAGATCAAGCGGGATATCGTTATTTATACCCAACAACGACATTCGTTGGTTTTTTAAACATTACCGGAATGAACATGAGTCAAGTGGAAGAGCCCAAAAGCCTATTTAACTAAGGTGATAAGAGAGGAAATCGTATGGGCAT
>JAPLIW010000555.1 GCA_026388915.1 Deltaproteobacteria bacterium | reverse complement strand
CCGGAGGGCATGATTTTTTGCGGGATCATCTCGATGGGGTCCACAATCCGAATTCCGAAATTCGAAAAGCGCTTTTGCGAGGAGGTCATCCATGGCCAAAGGGTACCAACCGAAAAGCAGGAAAATCCGCGAAGAATGGCTTCAGGTGGACACCCTCTGCTGCGGCATGGACTGGGACGAGGCGGACCTCAAAAAGCCCCAGATCCTGATCGAAGATGTGTGGGGAGACAGCCACCCGGGAAGCGTCCATCTAGACAGCCTGGCCCGCGAAGTCTCCATCGGAGTCTTCCAGGAAGGGGGAAAGCCGGCCCGCTTCCATGGGACCGACATCTGCGACGGATGGGCCATGCTGCACAGCGGGATGAATTTCATCCTCCCTTCCCGGGAGGTGATCTGTGACCTGGTGGAGGTCCACGGGCGGGTGATCCCCTGGGACGGGATCGTGGCCATCTCGTCGTGCGATAAATCCGTTCCGGCCCACCTGATGGCCATCAGCCGCCTGAACATTCCGGCGATTCACATCCCCGGGGGGAGCAACCGGGTGGGACCCAACATGTCCCACAGCCTCCTAGTGGGGGAGACCGCGACCCGGTGGCGCAGGGGGGAGAGTGTTTCCCGGGAAGTCCGGGACTACCAGCTTTCCGGCTGCCCCGGGGCCGGGGCATGCCAGTTCATGGGAACGGCGAGCACCATGCAGTGCATGTCCGAAGCCCTGGGCATGGCCCTTCCGGGAGCCGCCCTTCTTCCCGCCAGCTTAACGGCCATCGGACGTCTGGCCCGTCAGGCCGGCCGCCAGATCATGGAGCTGGCGAAGAGAGGAATCAAAGCCTCGGACATCCTCACGAAAGAGGCCATGGAGAACGCCATCAAGGTTCACGCGGCCATCAGCGGCTCCACCAACGCCCTCCTCCATCTTCCGGCGGTTGCCCATGAGCTGGGATTCCGGATCGATGCTGAGCTCTTCGACCGTTGCAACCGGGAGATTCCTTACCTGGCCAATGTGCAGCCCTCGGGCGAGTACGTGAACGAGCTCTTCTGGTATGCAGGCGGGATTCCGCGGGTGCAGATGGAGATCCGGGATCTGCTGAACCTGAAAGTGTTGACCGTAACCGGAAAGACCCTGGGGGAAAACCTGCGCCAGATGGAGAAGGAAGGGTTCTTCCGCAGGGGAGAAGGGTACCTGGCCAATTTTAAACTGAAGAGGGAAGAAGTGATCCGCCGGGTGAAGGACAGCAAGTCCTACGGTTCCATCGCGGTACTGAAGGGGAACATCGCCCCTGAAGGGGCGGTGGTCAAGTACGCGGCGGTGGTCCCCGAAATGCGGACTCACCAGGGGCCGGCCCGGGTCTTTGACCGGGAGGAGCCCGCCCACGAGGCCATCGTCCGGGGTAAGATCAAGCCCGGTTCCGTGGTGGTCATTCGCTACGAAGGACCCCGGGGAAGCGGGATGCCCGAGATCCTGGCCACCACCGAGGCCCTGGTGACCAACCCCGATCTGCATAGTACGGCGATCGTGACCGATGGAAGGTTTTCCGGCGCCACCCGGGGTCCCTGCATCGGGCACGTCTCCCCGGAGGCGGCTCAAGGTGGCCCCATCGCTCTGGTAGAGGATGGAGACCTGATCCGAATCGATATCCCCAAACGGGTTCTGGCGGTGGTGGGGATCAAGGGCAAGAAGATGGAGCCCCGCGCCATTCAGGGCGTCTTGGAAGAACGAAAGAAGAGGTGGAAGCCTCCCAAGCTGCAGCATCCCCCGGGGATTCTCCGCCGCTATGCCGCCCAGGCGGTATCGGCCATGAAGGGGGCTTACCTTGTCGGAGAGTAGAGAGCGGAATTGCTTTCAAAACTTATAGCCCAAAAAGATGTTTGGGGGTTTGGGTCTCAAATCCGAATATTGAAATCCAAAACAAGTTCGAATTTCAAATAACGAAACATCAGACTTCTTTAAACATTCGAGTTTTGAAAATTTGTGCTGGTTTCGGATTTCGTGCTTCGAAATTCGAATTTAAGCCGCATTGCGCTAGTCGATGAAAGCAAATTCCCAGGCTTAAATATATGCGAGTCGAGAAAAGGAGAGGAAAGATGGTTGATTGGAAAGAGCTTTCCGAATTGGTCAAGACCCGACGTTCCATCCGCAAATTCCAGGATAAGCCGGTCCCGGAGGACCTTCTGATCAAGGCCCTGGAATTGGCCACCTGGGCGCCCAACAGCGGAAATCAACAGTCCTGGAGGTTCTGGATCGTCACCAACAAGGAGCTGATCCAGAAGATGGGGGATGCGGTGAAGGCCAAGACCGAACTCATGGCCTCCTGGCCGGAAGCCAAGCAATTTGGGGAGACCGTGGCGAGATGGCGGAAGACCTCCGACTTCTTCCGTGGGGCGCCGGCTTGCATCGTAGTCCTCATGGGAAGATATTCCAGCATTGCCGACCAGATTTTGCGGGCCCGGGGGGAGACGGACCCCATAGCCAGGGAAATCCGGGAATACCGCCAGATGGGAGCCTCCTGCCTGCAGACGGTGGCTGCAGCCAGTGCCTACATCTGCCTTTTCCTGCATTATTTCGGGCTAGCCACCACCTGGATGGCCGGGCCGCTGCAGGCCAAGAAGGAGATCGAGGAGCTTCTGAAGGTACCGCCGGAGTGGGATTTCGTGGACGTGATCCCGGTGGGCTACCCGGCCGAGACTCCTGAATTGCGGCCGCGGAAGCCGGTCCAGGAGGTGATCCAGTTTTTCCGATGATTTACCCGGCGGATTATGGCAACGAGTAGGGGCGATTCACGAACCGCCCCTACACCGAGAGGAAATTGCAGTTCTGGCCGTAGGGGCAATTCATGAATTGCCCCTGCAGCTTGCCGTAAATTATCAAAGAGAGGCTAATCTGGCAGGTTTTCAAGGCCGGCCGGCGAAAGCCCGCTTCAGCTGTTCCAGGTGGTTGAGGTCATGGTTGGCCATGAGGGTGACCCAGTCCCGCAGAGTTAACCGCCCCCGGGTCGCGTGAATCCCGGCCCGTTCCCACTGCTCCGGTTTCAGTCCCTGCAGGAATTTCAGGACTTCGCTCCGCCGCCTCCGGAAAGCGGCGAGAGCCTCCTGGACGTCGTTCCTCAGATACTGCCGATCTTCAGCCCAGCGGTCCGCGTCGGTCGGAGAAAATTTGGGCTCATCCAGGGTGAGAATTGCCTGGAAACGGCCCAAGAAGAGTTCATCCGTATCTCGCAGGTGGCAGATGATTTCTTTGGGCGCCCAGTTCTTCCCGTCCGGACGCTTGGAGAGAAGGACGTCATCCTTGCCCCGTAGGAGGACAGCGAATTCCTCCGGGGCCTTTTCCATTTGAACCATCATTTCTTCGGGGCTTGCCATTTTCTCTCCTTTACCACTTGGCATTTCAGCGTATGCAGGAGCAATCCATGAATTGCCCCCACAGGATTTCGGCGACCTGATCGTAGGGGCGGTTCGCGAACCGCGCCTACAGCTAGGCAGACGCTCAACGAGAACCGCCATGTGGGGAAGAAAAAAATATCCCTATTCGGATCCGTAGGGGCATCCCGCCTCGGCGGGACATCGTGCCCCCTGCAAGTGCACCGGAGCCTGGCCGCTGATTACCCTTTCTTCAGGTACCGCGGATTTTTCGGCTCGTTCAGCGCAAAAGGAGGCTTTTCTCCTTTCAGCGCATGGACCACCTGTGCGGCCGCGGCGATGAAGGTGCGGTACATGGCTTCCTGGGTCAACCCGGCCAGGTGAGCGGTGACCAGAATCCTGGGATGGGCAGCAATCTTTTTGTCTTTCGGCGGTTCGTCCTTGAACACGTCCAGAGCGGCTCCGGCAATTGACCCTTTATCGACCGCCTCGATCAATGCATCCTCGTCCACCACTTCTCCCCGGGAGGTGTTGATGAGGAGGGCGGATTTCTTCATCATGGAGAGCTCTTTGATGGCGATCATCTTCCGGGTTTCATCGCTCAGAGGAGTGTGGAGGGTCAGGTAGTCGGCCTGGCGAATGGCCTCTTCTTTGGAGACCCGTTGAGCGCCGGCATTTTTGAAATCCTGTTCCGTGATGTAAGGATCACAAGCCAGGACCTTCAGTCCGAAGGCGTTCCCGATCTTGCTCACGCGGCTCCCGATCCGCCCGAGTCCGATAATCCCGAGAGTTTTCCCCCGGATGTCCACCGCGTCCAGGTTTTGGGGCTTCCGCCAGCCCCCTCCTCTCATCAGCTCCCAAGAATGAGGGATCTGCCGGATAAACGCCAGAAGGAGGCCGTAGGTGAACTCGGCCACGGCATCGGAATTCACCCCCGGGGTGTTGGTGGCGACGACCCCCAAATCGGTGGCGGCCTTTAAATCCACGTTGTCGTATCCCACACCGTGACGGGCTACGATCATCAGCCGGGGAGAGCTCTCCATGAGCTGCCGGGTCACGGGCGGAAGTCCGACGATCAAGCCGTCGGCCGAATTGACTTCGGAGCGGTAGAGATCATCCGCTTTGTCCGGGATAACCTTCACCGTGGCTCCGGCCTCTTCCACCATCCTGACCTCGTCCGGGTGCCAGGAGGCCGTGGCAATGATGAC
>JAPLIW010000102.1 GCA_026388915.1 Deltaproteobacteria bacterium | reverse complement strand
TGAGCGAAAACCCGGCCCAGTTCAGGAAATACATCGTTCCGGTATCGGGAGAAATCGCGGGAATGAGGAAGAAATAGACTAGGTTTTTTGCTGCTGATGTTACGTCCGGCTTGCCGGCCCGCTCCTTGAGACTGCCGCCCTTCAGTATGTTAAAAAGCCCCACCTGACTGGCAATCAGCAAGGTCACGGCGATCAACCCGGCGGCTATGAGCAGGCGAAGCCAGAGCCTGTCCCGCTTTTCACTCTTATCATCCATCATCGGGATTTTCCTTACCGCCGGCAATTCTTACTTTCCTCCTGAAAAAAAGATCATCCATAAGCCGAGGACGACGAAAAGGGCTCCGGCGCCGAGATTCATGTAGTTGGCGGGGATGAAACGGCTCACCACCGATCCGAGAAGGCAACCCAGCGCGGAGGTCAATACCAAAGCTGCGGCGGACCCGAAGAACACCGACCACTTGGAATGGCTTTCGGCGGCGAAGCAGAAGGTGGCCAACTGGGTCTTATCCCCCAATTCCGCGAGGAAAATGGATCCGAAGGTTGTGAGAATGACTCTCAAGTCCACGATTTCTCCTTCCTAAAAATGATTGAGGCGGACGGGGATAAACACGATTATGAGACAAAAAATCCTTTATTGGACACAGATGAACACAGATTACACAGAGATATAAAGGCTACGAATCAGAATACCTTGACAACAATCAAAGCTCAAATAATCTTCCTCACACGTTCGTATTTGTCCTTAACGCTGCATCCGTGTTTATCCGCGTTCATCCGCGTCCCAATTAAATGCTTTTTGATCCTTTTTTTTCTTCGGAGGATATGAGATCCATCAGCTGCTTCAGGATCCGGGCGGTGGCGCCCCAGATGGTGTGCTCATCGTGCTGGTAGAAATAAACGAGAACCGGCTCTCCATCGCGGCTGCGGAGCTCCTCCCGGAACTTGGTCTCGTCCAAGAACACCGAAAGGGGAACCTCGATGATCTCCTCGATCTCATGGCGACTGATTTTGAAGGGGTAAGGGTAGGGGATCAGGCCCACAAAGGGGGAGATGCAAAAATCTGAGGCCACGGTACACATATCATCCAGCTCCCCCAGGATGTGGACATCCTTTTCCTCGATCCCCATCTCCTCCTTTGCTTCCCGCAGGGCCGTGGCCAGGAGATCCTCGCCTTGATCCTGCCGACCTCCGGGAAAGGAGATCTGGCCCTTGTGATGCCTTACCTTGTCAGTCCGCCGGGTCAGGAGGACGTGGTACTCTCCATTCTTCTTGAAGAGGGGGATGAGCACAGCGGCCCGCACCAGCCCGGGCTGATCGATGCAGGCCTTTTCCCGGCAAGCCAGAATCGCTTTTATCTTTTTTTCCATGGGAAACACTGGAATAATGGAATGATGGAATATTGGAATATTGGGAAACCAATTGTATTACCCATCATTCCACTATTCCATTATTCCGTTTCCTTTTTGCCTTTTTAAACCTCTGCGTACTCCGCGATCTCTGCGGTGAATCCGTTTTTCTCAGGTTCGATAAGTACGCAATTTGGCCAGGTCCCAGGTGTAATCATAAAGGTGCATGCCTTTGGAGACGGCGATGATCTCCCCGTCTTCCACGCCGATTTGGGCGGCCATGTATTCTTTCAGCTGCTGGATTCCGGCCAGGTTGGCGGGGAATCCGGCCCAAAGGTCCCAGGAGCGGAAATAGACGACGAAGTGGAGTTTTCCGTAACGGACCCGCGTGTCGATCAGTCGCAGGCAGGGGGGATCGGGATTCACAATGTCCTGGGGCATGCCCACCTCCATGGTCGCCTGGTTGGTCCCCGGACCGCCCGTCTTGTAGATCTTAATCACTTCTTCGACCGGGTTCAATCCGAGCGGAACCTCATTGATCTTGGGGTTCACCAGCCGCTCCCCGTAGGTGTACGTTTCCCCTGCCTGGCGCTCGTCGGTGATCCAGTACCGCATGTACTGGTCCACATACTCCATGGTCGTGGGGGGGGGAATTCCCAGCCCGGGGGGAATATCCGGGATCAGCGGGCGGACCCCGGGAAACTTAATGTGGACCACCACGAAGTCGAACTCCCGGCGCTTCTGCCCGGCAAAGCTCCCATGGTCGATCTTGTACTCATAGCCCGAGTCCAGGATCCGGTAGACGCACTGGAACCAGGCATCGGGAAGGTCTCTCGCTTCAATAACCTCTATTTTCATCGGTAAACCTCGAGATAAAAATTTCTTGCTTCAACCTTATTCAATATGGCATGAAATATTCGGCAATTCAACCTTGCAGATGAATCGCTGGATAGATCCGTTAGAGGTTCTTTTGCCTTTTCTCCGAACTCCGTAGGGGCGACCCGGCGGGTCGCCCCTACAAACTCCGAGCTACATTCCCTCTTGCCTTACCCCTC
>JAPLIW010000414.1 GCA_026388915.1 Deltaproteobacteria bacterium | reverse complement strand
TGCCAGATGGCCTTCCTGGAAAACGCCTTTGCCCGGTACTTTGCCACGGGGGAAGTCCCCGAGCGAATCGGAACCCGCCACCCCGTGCTGACTCCCTTCCAGGCTTATCCCACCCGGGATGGATACCTGGTCGTGGCCGCGGCCCGCGATCCTTTCTGGCAGAAATTCTGCAAGGTGATACAAAGGGAGGATCTGGTGATGGACCCGCGGTTCAAGGGCAACCAGATCCGCACGAAAAACCACAAGGAATTGGAAAAGGAAGTGACCCAGGCCTTAAAGGGCAAGACCACGGCGGAATGGGTGGATCTGATGATCCAGGAAGATATCCCCTGCGGGCCGGTGAATTCCGTCCCCCAGCTGGCCGAAGACCCGCATACGCTGGCCCGGGAAATGATCGCCGAGGTGAGACACTCCAAGGCAGGGAACCTCAAAGTGGTAAACAGCCCGATCAAACTTTCTCGGACCCCGGTGAAACTGGAAAAGGCCAACCCCGAGCTGGGAGAAAACACCGAAGAGGTATTAACCGGGCTGCTCGGATACCGCCGTGAGGACATCGCCGGCCTGAGGGAGGAAAAAGCGATTTGAAAAACTTCCATAGCGCATAGCGTTAACCGAATTCCTATTTCCATGATTTTCGTTTTTGACGCTAAGCTCTGTGCGCTATGCGGATTTTATGGGTGGCTTGAGGGTTAAGGTGTACGATTTTTCCAAAGGTTCGGTTAAGTTCATCCGTGGTGGCCGCTACCCCTACTGCAACTCCGTCCTTGTTGACGGCCGGGTCCGGGCGATCATCGACGCGGCAAGCAATCCGGAAAAGCTGCTCGCGTTCAAGAACCAGGCCCGGGTCGATTACCTGATCACCTCCCACGCCCACGAAGACCACCTGGTTTACAATTACTTGTTTCCCGAGTCAGCCTTCTATTCTCACTCTCTGGACGCCCCCCACTTCGAGGATGTGAAATCCCTAACCAATTGTTACGGGGATATGCCTCCCGAGACTTTTCAGAAATGGTGCGACTTCTACGTGAGAGAGTGCCACTACGTCCCCCGAAAGGTGGATCATTTCCTTGAGGATGGGATGGTCATGGACTTCGGGGAAACGAGGATGGAAATCCTCCACACCCCCGGGCATACCGAGGGGCACTGCGTGTTTTATTTCCCCCAAGAGAAAATTTTATTTACCGCCGATCTGGACCTGACCCGGGTGGGGCCCTATTACGCCGACCGGACTTCAGACATCGAAAAGACGATCCGCTCCCTGGAACGCATGAAGGAAATGAAAGCCGAGACTTATCTGACCGCACACGGCAAGGGAATTTATGAGGGAGACCCCGCCTACATCGATCGTTATCTGGGAATCATTTTTGATCGGGAGAATAGATTGATCGATTTTCTGCGCCGGGGACCAAAAAACCTGGAGCAGATAACCGCCGAGGGGATCATTTACGGCAAAAACCCCGCCTTCCTGGGGGCCTGGGACTTGACCCTCTCGGAAAAAATGATGATCGCCAAACACCTCGACCGGCTCATTAAAAAGGGGAAAATAAAAAAAGAGGAGAAAATTTTTATCCTCTTGGACTGAAGCGCAAACCGAAAAGGCCAATTCTTTCTTTTGTACTGATTCCCGCAGGGAATGGGGATGAGAAAGATTATTTCCATAGCTTTTTTTGCCATATTGGCCGTGCTTTTGGCATCCGCTGCGCCCTGTTATCCGCAGGTTGGGGAAAAGGAAAGGATCATCGACCAAAGGGTTGAAAAATTCCTCCAGAAAATGAGGAATCAATGGCAGGATTGGAACGTTCCGGAGGCGGATGGGAAGATTCTCTATGAGATCATTGTAAAGAATAAATATAAAAAGGCGGTGGAGATTGGAACGTCGACGGGGCATTCGGGGATATGGATAGCCTGGGCCCTTAGCAAGACCGGGGGAAAATTAATTACCATCGAAATCGATGAGCAGCGCTACAAGCAGGCCTTGGCCAATTTCAAGGAAGCGGGTCTCAGCGAATATATCGATGGCCGGCTGGCCGATGCCCATCAATTGGTGAAGGAACTTCCGGGGCCCTTTGATTTTGTGTTTATCGATGCGGATAAAGACTGGTACACGAATTACGCCAAAGCTTTGGTCCCGAAAGTTCAACCCGGTGGCTGTCTCACGGCGCACAATGTCTGGGAACCGACTTCCCGCGGGGGTACCCGGAGTGGGACCGAGGAATATTATGGATACATGAAGAGCCTGCCTGAATTTGAAACCACCATCCATCCGAAAAGCAGCGCTGGGATTGCGCTGAGTTATAAAAAGAAATCGACTAAATAGGCGCTTAGCGCGGAACGAATACCAACATGTTGGTAAGAAGGGTCCAGGGTAGGGGCGGTTTGCGAACCGCCCCTACGCCGGGCTGTCCCGCTGGGGGCCACTTTTTCCGCGCAGGGTCGCGGAAAAAGCCCAGAATCTAAGGGTGGAGGAATGTCCAATTGATCGAGAAAAGACCCTTCGGCCGCACCGGCCACATGAGCACGGCAACGATCTTCGGGGGCGCGGCCCTGATACGGGCCGCCCAGAAGGATGCGGAGCGGGCTTTGGAAATGCTGTTGAAGTACGGGGTGAACCACATCGACACGGCCCCCCGGTATGGAGATTCAGAAATCCTTATCGGCCCCTGGATGGCCCGGCACCGAAACGACTTCTTCCTGGCCACCAAGACCGGCAAGAGGACTTACGAAGAGGCCCGCGAAGATATCCACCGCTCCCTCGACCGCTTAAAGGTGGACAGAGTTGACCTGATCCAGCTCCACGGCCTCCAGCACCCGGATGAGTGGGATACGGCCATGGGGCCGCAGGGGGCCCTCGAAGCGGCGGTCGAGGCCAGGGAAGAAGGCCTGGTTCGCTTTATCGGGGTCACCGGACACGGGTGGATGGTCGCAGCCATGCATAAACGCGCCCTGAAGCGCTTCGACTTCGACTCGGTCCTAATGCCCTACAATTACGTTATGCATTTGAACGAGCGGTACCGGAAGGAATTCGAAGAAGTTGTGCAAGTTTGCAGGGAACGGAACGTGGCCGTCCAAACCATCAAATCCCTCGCCCGCGGCCCCTGGGGGATTAC
>JAPLIW010000508.1 GCA_026388915.1 Deltaproteobacteria bacterium | reverse complement strand
CTGCCTGGTGGTCTGCGACATGCCCTTCATGTCCTACCAGACCAGCATCGAGGAAGGGGTCCGGAATGCGGGCCGCCTCATGAAGGAAACCGGGGTGGATTGCGTCAAGATGGAAGGGGGCGTGGAGATCAAAGAGAAGGTAGAGGCGATCGTGGAAGCGGGAATCCCGGTTATAGGCCACATCGGCCTCCTTCCGCAAAGAGTTTCCCTCGAAGGAAAGTACCGCGTTCAGGGCAAAGACGCGGCCGCGGCGAAGGAAATCCTGGAGGACGCCCTGGCCATTGAAAAAGCAGGAGCCTTCTGCATCGTCCTGGAGAGCGTGACCGCCGAGGCGGCTAAAATGATCACCGAACGGCTGAAGATCCCCACCCTGGGCGCGGGGTCGGGCCCTTACCTGGACGGCCAGTCCCTCAACCTCTATGACATTCTAGGCCTCTCCCTGGGAATCGTCCCCCGCTTTGCCAAGAAGTACCTCAACTTGGCGGAAGACGTGGTCCGGGTTCTCGGAGAGTTCAAGAAAGACGTTGATGAAGGGAAATTCCCCGCGGAAGAAAATTTCTTCCGCATGAACCCACAAGAAGCGCAGAATCTGGCCGGCAAGAAAAAGAAAAAATAGACGAGCGTAGGGACGGTTCGCGAACCGCCCCTACAAACTGCCGTCATAAACGATATGACCGCCAACGATGGTCATCAGCGCCTTGGCCTTTGTAACCTGGTCTGGGGGAATGGAGGTGATGTCCCGGTCCAGGACCGTCAGGTGCGCCTCCATCCCTTCCAGGAGTTTTCCGGCCCGCTGGGGGATGCGGGTGGCAAGGGCAGGAGTAGAGGTGTAACACTCGATGGCCCGGGAGACGCTGATCCGTTGCTCCGGATGCCATCCTCCGGGGAAACGGCTCGCCTTATCCACCCGGGTTACTGCCGCCTGGAGGCCGACGAGGGGGTTCAGATCGGCCACATCCCAGTCTGAGCCAAAGATCACCCGGCAACCTCTATCCAATAAAGATTTGATGGGATAGGAGAGCGCCGCCCGGCGGGGTCCCAGTCTTTCCTCCGCCACCGAAGCATCATCCAGGAGGTGAGCCGGCTGCACGGAGGCAAAAAGCCGGGGATGGTTCATGGCGGCGATGTGCTTTTCCCCGGGATGTTGAAAATGCTCGATTCGCAGGGGAGCAGTACCCAGCCTCTGGTGAATGCACTCCCCGTAGATTTCCTGGGCGAAGCCAATGGCCGCATCCCCGATGGCGTGGAGGGATACGGTAACCCCCGTGGAGGCTGCTCTTCTCACCCCTTCCCGGAATTCTTCGGGGTCGTCGATGCAGGGGATGCCTTTTTCTTTGGGGTTGTGGGCATAGGGTTCCTCCAGCCAGGCGGTGGTGGAACCGAGGGTGCCGTCGATGAATCCCTTTACCCCGTCCAGGATGAGCCGATCCGGGCGTGGCTCCTTCAGCGTCGAAAGGAAGCGGTCGAGATCGCGGAGAGACACCCGCAGATAGACCCGGAGCCCGGTCTTTTCTCCCCCCAGAACCTGCCGGTAAATATCCAGGTCTTCCCATTTTGAATGGAAAAATACGTCATGAACCGCAGTGAGCCCAAGGCGGTGAGCATATCGGAAGGCATTCCCCAGCCATTGAGCTTTCTGGGAATCCGTCAGGGGAGGGATTTTATCAGCCACCAGGTCCATCGCTTTTTCCAGAAGCAGGCCGGTCGGCTCGCCGGTCCGGGGATCGCGAACAATCCTGCCGCCGGACGGGTCCGGGGTATTCTTGCCGATGCCGGCAATCTCCAACGCCCTGGAATTGGCGATTGCGCTGTGCATATCGAAGCGGGCCAGGAAGAGAGGCTTGCCCTGGGAGGCTTCGTCCACCCAGTCCCTGCCCGGCAGCTCTCCGCCCAGAAAAATGTCGGACCATTGCCCGAGAACCCAGGGGAGAGAAGGGTTTTCTTTCACCCAGGCCTGAACTTTCCGGGCAAATTCGTCTCGATTCTTGACGCTTCTCAGGTTCATCCGGGTGAGCTGCAGGGCCCCGGCGAGGAAATGGGTGTGGGCGTCCACAAATCCCGGAATCACCAGGGCGCCGGGAAGGGATATGACCCTGGGATTCTTCCCCGCCTTTTCCCGGACCCCGCTCTTATCGCCCAGGGCGATGATCCCCGAAGGAGAAAACGCAATCGCCCCCCTTTGGGTAAATCCGTCGGCCATGAATAAGATGACATCCTCCAATAAGACTATTTCTTCCAATTTGCCCCCCCATAATTTTTTTCTCTCGCAGAGCACCCGGAGTCCGTAAAGAAGGGCCCAGAATTGATGGACTCGTAAGCAATCAATTTTTCGTCATTCCGGCGAACCCCGGATCGAGTCCGGGGCAGGCGCCGGAATCCAGTTATTTCAAGATGTTCTGGACCCCGGCTTTCGCCGGGGTGACGATCCAAGAGACTTTTTACGAGACCGGCAAAATTATATCCCCAAAATGCAAACTCCAGTATTCGGAAAGATTCCTACAGGCCTTTCCCGAATTTTCGAAT
>JAPLIW010000193.1 GCA_026388915.1 Deltaproteobacteria bacterium | reverse complement strand
GTATCAATTTAGCTGTTTAAAAACATATGAATTTGCTTAGGGGATAAGCCTGTCACCTCTGTATAAGCAGCAGGCCAAGTTTTCCATACCCTTAACCTGCAAAATATCCAGATTTTGCCAAGCCATATCGATTGGGAAACTTACCGCTGAAATCCCCCCCAACCCCCCTTTGCAAAGGGGGGCAGGGGGGATTTCTGAGAGACCTTTTCAGAAGGCTAAAGAGCTGCCTTTTTTCAAAGAGCTAAAGTGTTGCCCAGGTTTTAAACTCGAACCCCGGAGAACGCAGAGAAAATAAGGAATTGATCGTGAGAAAAGATTCCTGCCAGGGCGTATTGCCGGCAATGGTCAGGCAGGTTCAAGCGCAGTCTGAAAATCGCTAAAAAAACTTCAGCCCTGTCGAAATGCCCCGTGGAAGTGAATGAAATGAATCCGCCTTTTGACTCAACCCACGGAAGACGGCATAATATTATTTGAAATCGAGGAAAATATCAAAGAAAATATTTATGGCAACCTGGATTGAGCGGGGTGACAAGAGTCCGACTTTTGTAGGGGCACGCGGCCGCGTGCCCGTCCGGATTTCTGAGGAAAGGAGGTGCCGATGGAAGAGCCTGGAGACCGGCGGCCAAGAATCATCGTAGACATCGACAACACCCTCTGGCACCTGGCGCCGGAGCTGTGGGAGGGGCTTAAAAAAGTGAACCCGGAAATGCCCCCGCCGGCGGAATGGGACTCCCGCAGATCTATAGAACGGTTCATGCCCATCAAGGAATTCTTCCGGGTCCTGAAAGTCATCCATATGCGGCAGGAGATTTACCCCCCCTTCCCCGATGCGGAATATTTCCTCCGGGCCCTCAAGGAAAGGGGGTTCTACATAGTTATCGCCAGCCACCGGTCCCCCGAGACTTATGAGCCCACGGTCAACTGGATGCAAAAGCACCGCCTGGCCCATGATGAAATCCACCTCAGCTACGATAAATCCGTCCTCTTCCCGGGAAGCATCGCTCTGGTGGACGACAGCCCGATCAATCTGAGCAAGGCTTTGGAGGCGGGAATTCTGGGAACGGGCCTTCTCTTCCCCTGGAATGAAAATTCCGGGTTTCCTTTGTTCAAAACCCTAATTGAAGTGCTGGGATATTTGGATTCCAAGTTGAGTTAGATCGATATCAGGTATCGTGGCTCTTACGGGGAAGGAAAGCAAAGATGACTTCCTTTCCTTACCCGATCTTCCGATGTTGTTTCAGGTCCCCAAGGGATTCAAAGATCTTCCCCCGATGAACGCCCTGATGATAAATGGGGAATTTCTTCCGATAACTCCGTAGGTCTTTCCACAGTTGAGACAGTCCCAGAGTTCCGTACTCCCGGACTCTCTGGACCGCATCCAGATCGATCACCTCGGTGAGAATCGTCTCCCGCTCCCCTGCGATCTGCAGCCCATGACCTTCCGGATCGACGAAAATGGACTTTCCCACCCCCCCGGCGCCCACTCCATTCACGCTCAGGAAATATACCTGGTTGAAGATGGCCTGGGCCTGACTCAGGACCAGCTCCTGGGCCCGGTCCGAGGTGGTCGTGGCCGTGGGATGAAGGATGGCTTCGGCCCCCATCCAGGTAAGGGTGCGGACGATCTCCGGGAACCACTGATCATAGCAGATGCACAGCCCAAAACGCCCTTTGCCCGGGATGTCAAAGACGCAGAAGGAATCCCCGGCATCGGTCTTTTCCAGGGGCCGCCAGGGGAAGATCTTCCGGTACTTGGCTGCAATCTTACCCTGCGGCGAAATGACTACCGCGGTGTTAAAGACCTTCTTCCCTTCCTCCTCGAAAAAAGACCCGGGGATGAGCCACTTCTTTTCCTTCCGGGCCCAGCCACAGAATTTTTCAATCGTCGGATTGGGAATGGGTTCCTTCAAAGCAGGGTTCAGCCCGTGGATGCAGAGTTCGCTGAAAAGGACCAGGTCGACCCAGGGAAAAGAGGAGGCAACGGTCTTTAATAACTCCAAAGCAGCCTCAGAATTATCCACCTCCGGGACCACTTCCATCTGGACGCCGGCAATTCCTACGTATCTGGACATACCCATCCTTTCTGTATAGCGATACCCTGAAATCCCCCCAACCCCCCTTTTTCAAAGGGGGTAATCTTGATTTCCAACATCCCGGAGTTATGCCGAAGCATCTTCCTGGCTCTCTTTGGATTTGGTTCCTCTGACCAAGCAGGCCACCCAGTGGCCCGGCAGAACTTCTGCCAGCTCAGGCCGCACTTCCTTGCAGGCATCGGTTTTGAGCGAACAGCGGGGATGGAAGGCGCATCCCGGAGGGCTGTTAAGAGGGCTGGGAACATCCCCGGTGAGCAGCCTGGCTTCCCGCTTCTTTTCCAGAACCGGATCCGGGATGGGAACGGCCGATAGGAGGGCTTCGGTATAGGGATGCAGCGGCTTCTTGTAGAGCGATTCCTTGGGAGAAATCTCCACAATGCGGCCGAGGTACATGACGGCGATGGGATCGCAGATATACTTCACCACCGCCAGGTCGTGAGAGATGAAGATGAGAGAGAGAGCCAGCTCCCGTTGGAGTTTTCTCAGGAGGTTGATGACCTGGGCTTGGATGGACACATCCAGGGCCGAGACCGGCTCGTCGCAAACGATTAGCTCGGGCTCGGAGACCAGGGCTCGGGCCAGGGCGATGCGCTGTCTTTGCCCCCCGGAGAACTCATGGGGAAAACGGTTCATGTGTTCGGGCCGCAACCCAACCCGGCTCAGGGTCTCGACAACCCGATCCCGTTTCTGCCGCGAATTTAATCCCGAGAAAAAGTTGTCCAGGGGTTCCTTGATGATCCGGAGGATCGACATCCTCGGGTCCAGAGAGGAGTAGGGATCCTGGAAAACAATCTGCATGCGCCGGCGAAATTTTTTAAGATCCGGGCCGCTCGCCGCGGTGAGGTCTTCCCCGTCAAAAAGAACCCGGCCTTCCGTGGGCTCAATCAGGCGCAGGATGGCCCTTCCCGCGGTGGTCTTGCCGCAGCCCGACTCCCCGACCAACCCCATGATCTGGCCCCGTTGCACTTCCAGAGAAACCCCGTCTACGGCACGAACGGAACCGCCCCGGCCCAGGGAAAATTTTCGGCCGATGGGAAAGTATTTCTTCAGATTCCGGACGGAAAGCATACTCATCGATTTCACCAAGGAGGCTCATCCAGCCAGCAGCGGGAAAAATGCCCTTCCCCCGCCGACCGGAGCTCCGGTTCTTGCCGGCGGCAGAGGTCCATCACGAAATCACACCGGTTGGAAAAGGCGCATCCCTCCGGCAGATCGTTCAGCCGGGGGACCGTGCCCCGGATCTCCTGCAAGTCCCCCTGGGGAAGGTCCAGCCGGGGGACGGACTGGAGAAGCCCCCGGGTATAAGGATGGTGATGGCCGTTGAAGATGGTCTCCACCGGGCCTTCTTCCACGATTCTCCCGGCGTACATGACCGCCACCCGCTGGGCCAGAGAGGCCACGATTCCCAGGTTATGGGTAATGAGTATGACCGACATGCCGATCTCTCTCTGGAGCTGGGCGATGAGCTTCAGGATCTGGGCCTGGATGGTCACATCCAGGGCCGTGGTGGGCTCATCGGCGATCAGAATCCTGGGCCGGCAGGCCAGGGCGATGGCGATCATGGCCCGCTGGCGCATTCCCCCCGAAAGCTCATGGGGGTAAGACCTGGCCCTTTTTCCCGGGTCGGGGATTTCCACCCGGCGCAGCTCTTCCACCGCCTTTCCCCAGGCTTCGGGTTTGGATAACCCCCGGTGGAACCGGAAGACCTCAGCGATCTGGTCCCCAACGGTGAAAGCCGGGTTGAGGCTGGTCATGGGTTCCTGGAAGATCATGGAGATCTTCTCTCCCCGGATCGCCTGCATCTCCTCTTCGTGCAATTCCATCAGGTCCCTTCCTTCGAAGAGGACCTTTCCGGAATTGATGCGGCCCGGAGGGGTGGGAATAATCCGCAGGATGGACTTGGCGGTCACTGATTTTCCGCAGGCCGATTCTCCCACGACTCCCAGAATCTCCCCCTCATCCAGGACCAGGTCGACTTTGGCCACCGCGGGGATGATCCCCTCCAGGAGGTGGAAGGAAACCGAAAGGTCGCGGACTTCAAGAAGATGATCCATTTAAATTCCAATTTCCAAATCTCAAACAAAATCCAAAACCAAATGGGACACAGATGAATACAGATAAACACAGATTTTATATCCGCAAAAGACTTAAAGACAAAAGACCTAATGGGACGCGGATGAACGCGGATAAAACGTTAAGAATAAATAGGAACGTCTGGGATAGCTTATTTGAGCCTTGAGTGCTGTAAAGCTATTCTTATTCGTAGCCTTTATCCTTATTCTCTCTGCGCAATCTGCGTAATCTGCGGATTAACGGTTTTTGATTTTCACTGTTTCAGCTTCGGGTCCAGGACGTCCCGGAGCCCGTCTCCCAGCGTATTGAATCCCAGAACGGTGAACGAAATGGCCAGACCCGGGAAGATGGTCATCCAGGGAGCCTGGATCAGGAAATTTCTCCCGTCCGCCAGCATGTTTCCCCATGAAGGGGCCGGAGGAGGTACGCCGAGGCCGAGGAAGCTCAGGGCCGCTTCGATGAGAATGGCGTTGGCCACTCCGATGGTGGTCACCACGATCAGAGGAGCCATGGCATTGGGCAGCACATGGATCAGGAGGAGTTTCAGGTGGCCCGACCCCGAAGCCCGGGCCGCTTCAACATATTCCTTCTCCCGGATGGAAAGAACCGCGCCCCGCATGATCCGGCCGTAATGGGGGATTCCGATGAAACCCAGAGCGATGATGATGTTGGTCACCCCCAAACCCATCACCGACATGAGCCCGATGGCCAGAAGGGTTGCCGGAAAGGAGATGATGGCATCCATGACCAGGGTGATGGCATAATCGATCCATCCCCCGAAGTATCCCCCGATGGCCCCCAGGATGATCCCGATGAGCGCCCCCAGGGTCACCGAAACAATCCCCACGGTAAGGGAGATCTTCGTCCCGGAGAGAACCCGGGAATAAATGTCCCGGCCGAAGTGGTCCGT
>JAPLIW010000342.1 GCA_026388915.1 Deltaproteobacteria bacterium | reverse complement strand
ATGCTTGGGCCTTGCTGGACACGCATTTTCATCTTTTGGTTAGGAGTGGGAACCAATCCCTCTCTCATAGCATGCGTAGGCTGCTGACGGGGTATGTGGTGAATTTCAACCGTAGGCACAAGCGTTATGGCCATCTATTTCAGAACCGGTATAAGTCGATTCTTTGCGAGGAAGATCCTTATCTTTTGGAATTGACCCGGTATATTCATCTGAACCCGCTGAGGGCGCGGGTGGTGAAGGATTTGAGGGAATTGAGAGTTTATCCCTGGGCTGGCCATTCTGCGATCATGGGGAGGCAGAAGCGGGACTGGCAGGATGTGGGAAGCGTGCTGGCATATTTTGGGCGGAGGAAGAGAAGAGCCATTGCTGCGTATGAGGATTATGTTCTGGAAGGAATTGAGAAGGGGAGGAGGCCGGAGTTAGTAGGTGGGGGGCTAATCCGGAGTTTGGGAGGGTGGTCGGAGGTATTATCCCTGAGGAGGAAAGGGGAAAGGACGGTTTCGGATGAGCGTATATTAGGGAGCGGAGAGTTCATCGAAGGGTTGTTATCGGAAGCAGAGGAGAAGGCGAAGCAGACTCTAGGGTGGAGAGGGCGAGTTCCCGATCTACAGACCTTGTTGTCGAAGATATCGAAGAAAGAGGGCGTGGAACAGCAGAAGGTCCGGGGAGGGGATCAGAGGCGATCGGTGGTGAGTGCACGGAAAGTATTTTGCCAGCTGGCAGTAAAGAGAATGGGATATTCTGGGGCGTCGGTTGCGCGGTATTTGGGGGTAACCACTTCGCTGGTCAATCGGTATGCAAGTTCTGAGGAAGCGGAATGTGTCAATGAAAATGAGACACTGGTTAAGAGAATTTAGTGTAGCAAATTCTCGGTTTCCATCGCCGGTTTCGGTGGATTGATCCAAGCCGCCTGCGGAAGCGGGAGAGGAACGGGGGCTTTTCTAACGAACCTCTCGGGGTGCATTTCGTAGGCAGCGAACAAAACCTTTTCCCTGGCCTTGAATACCTCCTTGGCCAGCCCATGGTGAACAACCTGAGGAGTCATCAACCCGATTCCCGAATGGTGATGCTCGGTGTTATACCAGCGGAAGAAGTCCTGGCAAAACGCGCGGGCATCCTCCAGACTGCCGAAGCGCTCAGGAAAATCGGGCCGGTACTTGAGGGTTTTAAACTGCGCTTCGGAATAAGGATTGTCATCGCGGGTATGGGGCCGGCTGTGCGTCTTGGTCACTCCCAGATCCGAAAGCAGAAGCGCGACTGGCTTGGACTTCATGGAAGGGCCCCGATCGGCATGGATCATTAATTGCCCCGGCTGGATACCTTGCTTTTGGCAAGTTTCGTGGATCAGTTTCTCGGCCAGAAGAGCCGATTCCCGACTGGCTACCATCCAGCCAACGACGTAGCGGCTGAAAATATCCAGGATCACGTAGAGGTAAAAGTAGGTCCATTTCACCGGGCCCAAAAGCTTGGTGATATCCCAAGACCAGACCTGATTGGGAGCCGTGGCCAACAATTCCGGTTTGGCATAGGAGGGATGGCGCAACTGATCGCGCCGCTCCCTGACTTCCTGGTTCGCCTCCAGAAGGCGATACATGGTCCGGATGGAGCAAAGATACCGGCCCTGGTCCAAAAGGGCCGCGTAGACCTCCTGAGGGGCTTTATCCAGGAACTTCTCCGAGTGGAGGACATCCAGGACCTCCTGACGTTCCTGAGAGACCAGGGCGCGGGCAGGAGAAGGCCGTCTTCGAGAGGGAGGGGGCGGTCCGTTCCTCCTGTCCCGATGACGGTAGACCGTCGCCGGGGGAATCCCCATGGCTGCACACGCAGGCCGGGTGCCGACCTCCGGAGTAAGGACTTCAACGGCTTCCATCAGTCGTCCTCTCCGAGCTCGTGGTTCTTCAGGGGGATTCCCAGCATCTGTGAAATTCTTTTTTGAATATCGATGATCAGCTCAGCCCTTTTTAGACGTTTTTGGAGCCGGAAATTTTCTTTGCGCAGTTTGGAATTCTCATCCTGCAGCGGATGGACCGGGTTGGGTTTCCGTCCCCGTTGCTTGGGCTTTAAACCGGAGAGGATCCCTGCGTCCCTTTGCCGGCGCCAGGTTGTCAGATGGGAAGAGTAAAGACCTTCTCTGCGCAAAAGGCCTCCGATATCCCCTGGCGTCCGGCAATGATCGGCTTGGCGCAGAATATCCAACTTGTATTCCGCCGTGAAACGACGACGAACAGCTTTCTCGGGAACTTCTGGATCTGGCGGATAGGTCGGCAACGATTCCATGGAACGAGCCCCCTGGGCGGCGGTCGCCGCACAGGGAATTCCAGTCGCCCTACGGGCTCCTTCCATTCCCTGTGCGGTTCTAATCTTCTCACTTATCATACTCTGAGCACCTTTCCACCCTCTACAGTAATTTAACAGGGGTCGGTGTCTCATCATCATTGGC
>JAPLIW010000120.1 GCA_026388915.1 Deltaproteobacteria bacterium | reverse complement strand
TCCACCATCAAGTACTTCCCCAGCTGGTTGATTCCCGCGGGAATCAAGAAAAGGATCACCAGGGCGAGGAGGAGGAGGACGATGATAATTTTTCCACGCCTTCCGACGGTTTCTTTTTTTCTCGAAAATATCATCCGAATCCTCACGCTTCCATTTTACGGGGAAGATCATGCCTCGACCGAGTCGAGTATTTCTAAGGTACTCAATTGGAGAGAAATTGTAAACCGAAAATCGAGGATAAAACAGTAGGGGCACGCTGCCGCGTGCCCCCGGGAGATCCGGAGTAGGGGCGACTGGACCGGTCGCCCCAATAATCGCTGGTCATGATGAACAGCGGTTTGGATTCGAAGCTTTCGTAATAAGGCCGAAGACGCTCGGTGTTGTAGTATTTTTCCACATCCACGACCTTCTTCACGCTGGTTACCACGTCGATGGGCACATCATCGTACCGGCCGTTGCGCAGGCTTACGAGCCGGCCGCTGGAATGGCTCAAGATGAGGTTCAGAGCCAAGTTCCCGAAAGCCATGGGCACGATCGAATCAATGGCATCCGGATTTCCGCACCGGACCAGGTAACCCAGACGTTGATTGATGGTGTTGATCTTTTTCCCGTTATTAAACCGTCCGGACAGCTCTTTGATCTGGTCGGACACCATATCTCCAATGCCGCCGAGCTTTTTATGACCATAGGCGTCCTTCTCATCTTTCATGAAGACCATTTCTACGCCCTCGAACATGGCCCCCTCGGATACGATGACGACCGAATACTTGCTGGGGTTGGTAAACCGGTCCTTGACCAGAAGTTCCGTGAGCCGTTCGATCTTGAATTTGTATTCCGGAATGACGCACCGGTTCGCCGCCCCGGCCATGGCCGGCAATAGAGCCGTAAACCCGGCGTACCGTCCGAATACTTCGATTACCAGGATTCTTTCGTGGGATCCCGCCGTGGTCCGGAGGTTGTGGATCATCTCGATGGTCCGGGTGAGGCTGGTGCTGAACCCGATGCAGTAATCCGTCCCCGGCACGTCGTTGTCCATGGTTTTCGGGATGGCGATGACCTTGACCCCTTTCTTAGCCAAGTGGACCCCATAACTCAAGGTGTCATCCCCGCCGATGGGGATCAGGTAGTCAATTTCCAGAAAGTCCAAGTTCTGCAGGACTTCGGGCGTGAGGTCATTGGTCTTGTCTTTGTACGTATCCTGGAGGTGTTCCGGTACCTCCTCCTTGGAGACGTTGCTGGGGCGGGTCCGGGAAGTATGGAGAAAGGTCCCTCCGGTCCGGCCTACCTTATTCACCCCCTCTTCCGTGAGAATCTGGAAATGGTCTTCCTGGTGGGCTTTCTTGTCCCGCACCATGGATATCAACCCTTTCCAGCCGTTGCGGAGCCCGATCACCTGCAACCCTTCCCGGATCGCCCGGATGGTGACCGCCCGGATCGCCGGGTTAAGCCCGGGAACGTCACCTCCCCCGGTCAGGATTCCAATGGTGCCCTTTCTTTTCTTAATCTGTACCATGGCTGACCTCCCCTGCATCTTTCGGATGCATTCAAACTCCGGCTATCATTTGTTATATTATAGCAGCAGAGCTCTTATTTTTCGACTTTGTTCGAAAAGGACGTGATCGATCAATTTTCAAAAGCGGTTCGTAGATGGGCAGGGACGCAACCAGGAGCCAAGCTTTTCCCCGGGACCACGGCCCTGGCCAGAAATCCCCCCTGCCCCCCCCTTTTTTAAAGGGGGGTTGGGGGGGATTTCAGAGACGGTCCGGCCAAACACGATTTCTCCGCCATTTTCAAGATTTCTCATTTTGCCCGCCAAGGCTACCAATCACGTACTTTTCGAACAAAGCCTATCTTTCACATTGCTTGTTTTTTCGCGCCGATTTACTATCAATAGGGGACGGATACGGCCATGAAACGAAAATCGGCAAAAGTCGTGGGAATTGATTTGGCCGGCAGCGAGAAGCGAGCTACCGGGTTTTGTCTTCTGGAAAGGAACCAGGCGGAAGTCTCCGTGCTTCACACGGACGAAGAGATCCTCCGGGCCGTCGGGAAGGGAGTCCAAGCGGCGGCCATCGACGCCCCCCTGTCCCTTCCCCGGGGGAGATGCTGTTTGAGGGATGATTGCCCCTGCGCGGGAAAGGCCCATTTCCGGGTATGCGACCTGGAACTGCGGGCCATGAAGATCAAATTCTTCCCCATCACCCTGGGGCCGATGCGTCAGCTGACCGTCCGCGGTCTTAGATTGAAAGAAAAGCTCGAAAGCCGGGGAATAGAGGTTTTCGAAACCTATCCGGGCGCCGCCCAGGATATCTGGGGAATCCCCCGGCAGAAAAACCCGCAGGGTTTGAAGCGCGGGCTGAGCCGGTTCAAGGTGGGTGGAAGCTGGCTAAGCCCGAATGTGACCAAAGACGAGCTGGATGCCCTGACCTGCGCTTTGGTGGCCAGGGATTACCTTCGGGGAAATACGATGGCGATTGGAGACCCGGAAGAGGGGCTGATGGTTTTGCCGGACCTAGGTTCGAGGACCGGGGAGCGAGGCCCGAGGAAAAAGCCAGGGGGCTGAACTCAGTCATCATCACTCAGCATTTTTTTCGTCAGGGTTCCTCATCCCTCGTTTGATCCTTATATTCGGGTCTTTTGCCTGGATGCTCGTTCGTTGATCTTTTTCTCTCGCTTTTTCGTCCCGACTCGCATCCCGTTCCTCGATCCTCGCACCCCGTTCCACGATCCTCGGTATTTCTCTCTTCGCCTTTTCGTCGTTTCGCCTTTTCCCCTTTTTTCCCTCGTGCCTCGCCCCTCGTTCCTCGTGTCTATCTTCTTTTCCCTGCGCCCCGCCCCCTCCATCCTGCACCCTCTTTTCCGGCAGATGTCCTGAGTAGTACTCCAAGCCCGCCCGTCGCAGCCTTTCCACCACATAGGGATAAAGGATGACCTCTTCTTTTTCGATCTCGCTGTGCAGGTTCGGGTCGATCTTCCAGATGGTGCTATAAAGCCGGTCGATTTCTTCCCGTCCGGAGAAGGAAAGCATCACCGAGGGGTGGGCGCTCACCCCGGCCTTTTTCAGGTTCCGCAGGGCATTC
>JAPLIW010000841.1 GCA_026388915.1 Deltaproteobacteria bacterium | reverse complement strand
CGGGGGAACCTCCCGCAGGCGGACGATGTTTTGAATCCGCTCGGAAACATTCCATTGGTTCAGACACTTGACCGGGCACGTCCCGCAGCCCCCGCAGAGGCCCTCGGGCAGGCTCAAGGAGGACAGGAGATCCTGGGCTTCCACCAGATTCCGGTACCCATACAGATACATGTAGGCTCTCATCAGGTCGGGAATGGGAAGCTGCTTTACGCACTGGCCCAGACATTTCCCGCATCCCTGGCAGTAGAGGCCCGACTGGAGGGCGGCAAGGCGGAGGTTTTGCTTTTCTGACTTGGAAAGCGATAAATCCCTTAAGACTTTCAGGTCGGTCTCCAGTTGATCGAAGGTGGTGAACCCGGCAATGATGGTATGAACGTTGGGGTCCTGCAGGGCCCACTTCAGAGCCGCCGGAGCGTCGATCTGGGGGTTATGGTAGGATCCGCCCAGGTTCCCCCCAATGGTTTTCATGGCGATGACCCCCAAACCCGCCTCTGCCGCCCGGGCAATGGCCTTCTTGACCTCATCGGCATGTTTCTGCCGGAAATTGTAGGCCGGTAGAACCACGTCGTAGACCTTGGAATCCACGGCGGCGTTGATCACCTCGGGTTCATTCCGGTGAGTGGTAATCCCGATGGAACGGATCTTGCCGGCTTTCTTGGCTTTTACCAGCGCGTTCAGGATCGGCTCGTAGAGGGCCGATTCCCGTACCCATACGTTGTGATGGTGATAGATATCCACATAATCCAGCCCCAAACTCTTGAGGCTGGTGTCAATCTTCTTGGCGAAGGCCTCTTCCGTGGCCTCTTCTGCGTAAAGACCGGTGGTCTGGTTGTTGGGGAGGCGGGCCTTGGTGGCAATGGCGAAAGAATTCCGGGGACGCCCTTTGAGCAACTCCCCGAGCATGGATTCGTTTGTGCCCCTCTGGTAGGTCTGAGCGGTGTCCAGGAAGTACATGTCATTGCTCAAGGCGGCCCGCACCAGGGCCGGGTTGCTGGTGTTCATGACCCCCATGGTGATGACCGGAAGTTTCAACCCGGTCTTGCCCAGGGTGCGGTAGGTGATCTTCCCATCCTTCTTCTCCTGTCCTTTCTCCGGCGAGCTTTTTTCATTCGCGCTCAGGTAGACGAATCCCCCCAGCCCCGCTGCCGATGACTTCAAAAAATCCCTTCTTCCCATTCCTCTCTTGCTCACCCGCAAGCCCTCCATTCCTTTTCAAGCATTTGGCGAATCCTAATGTTGGCTGAACCTCGGGTAGAAAAAAACGACGCCCCGCTCCCGTGGGGAGAAAATGGGCTGTTTTTTCCATTCATCCGCTTGCCAATGATTTCAATCCGGAGAACACTGGCAGGGCTTACAAAAATTTAACCTGGGATAAATTATCACTACCCCCCATTTTCTGGCAAGGGGTTATATCATCTTGCCCATCCCCAGTTCTTTGTGCTCGTTGGGATTCAGGCTGGAGGAATTCGGATCATCAGGCTCGGCGGGATCATTGTTTTCTAATCACCTTTCCGCCTATCCTCCGCAAAGAGCGGCCTGCGAGTAAATAGCTCCAGGGGCAAGACTGGGCCAAACTATCTCCCATTGCGAATCTCCCCGGGACAGGCCCGACCCGATGAAAGAATAACCGCCTTAGGATGATGATCCGAATTCCTCCAGCCTGAATCCCATGGATTAGCCTCTCTCTTCCGGGTTTTTCTCGGGCTGGGTTATTGTTTAAAAACTGGGTTGTGGGCATGGTTATATTATGATTCATTTGAGATGGTTCCGCCCTCAAATTTCAAGTTTTTCCATCCCCCGCCGATAGGATAAAAGAGAATCAATCCCCCGGGGATAGATTGTTATCCCCCGGGGGGTTATGAACAGGGAAAGCAGGAATGATCAGGCCGGTTGAAACAAATAATTTCCAGTACTTAGACAATATGAGCCTTCCTCTGCCGGGGAAGGTCTCGGCCGGAGCCAATCCCCAGAGCCAATTTCCACCGGAAATTGACGGGGTGACGGGAAAAGAAAGCCCGCCTTCCGGCTCCAAAATCGACAAGAAATTATCCGGGGAATGCCAGACCTGCAAGAGAAGGAAATTCCAAGACGTTTCCAACGACCCTTCGGTCAGCTTCAAAGCGCCAACCTCAATCGCTCCCGGAGCCGAAGCCTACGCCGTGGCCGCCCACGAAAACCAGCATGTGTTCCATGAAAGAGCGAAAGCCATGCGGGAGGGGAAAGAAGTGGTCTATCAATCCGTCCAGATTCATACTGCCGTGTGCCCGGAATGTGGCAGGGTCTATGTTTCCGGCGGGAAAACCACGACCGTGACCCGCGAAAAGGCGGACCCCCAGGAGATGGTGGGCCGGAATTTCGACCGCAAGATCTAGCCGCATTACCTCAAAAGTCCATCGATGAATTGCTATCCACGTGGAGCCGGGGGCCGGCCC
>JAPLIW010000113.1 GCA_026388915.1 Deltaproteobacteria bacterium | reverse complement strand
GAAGAAGTCCGGTTGATCCTGGATTTGAGGAAGATCACCACCAGTTGACCCTTCGACCGCAACCTCCGTGAATGAAAAAAAATATCACCGCAGAGCACGCTGAGTCCGCAGAGCAAATAAATTGGAATACTGGAATGATGGAATAATGGGTTTAGGCAGTTTATTTTTTTGCCCATCATTCCAATATTCCATTATTCCTTTTTCTTAATTCTCTGCGCCCTCCGCGCGCTCTGTGGTTAATGGTCATTCCCCTTGGACGAGATCAAGATCTTTTTTCCATCCCTCTTTCTGCCCCTTCCGGAAGGATCCCGCGACCCTGAAAAACCCCCCCTCTTTCGCCCGGGAGACCGGGTCCAGGGAAGAGTGCTCCAACAGATCGATACCCACCATTTCTCCCTCCAGCTGGGAAGCCGGACGGTGGTCGTGGAAAGCAACGTCTCCCTCCCCCTCTCCGCGGACCTTATGTTCCGGGTCGAGGAGGCCGGCCCCCGGACCCTTTTGAAATGGATCCCTCCGGAAAGCCCGGAGGACCCCCCCATGGTTTCTTTCCTGAAAAGGGCCCTGGCCACGGATATCCCGCTGGACCAACTGGCGGCGAAGATGTCCAACCTGGAGAAGGTGGAATGGATAGCCCCCACGGAGAAGGAGACCTGGAAGCAATTCCTCCACCTATTCCATCGATTTTCCCTCTCCGAGCTGGAATCCCGCGGCCCCCATCTGCTGGAAAAACTGTTTTCCCAATCGGGCTTTTTCTGGGAGAGCAAGATCCAGCAGTGGATCGAAGGGGGGAGGCAAGAACCGGCGGACCCTCTGGTCCGGGAGGATCTCAAAGGTCTGGCCCTGAAACTCCTGGATCACCTGAAAGGACTGGCCGGTTCATCCGGACCCGAATCGGGAGAGGCCGGGACCCTGGAGAACCTGAAGCAGGACCTGGGGAGCTTTCTCCAGAAGATTGAGCTCTATCAGATTCTCAACCTCCGGCCTTCGGACTCGCCCGACCGGTTCTTTCTCTTCCTGCCTCTCTGGCTGGGAAATCAGCTGCAGTTTGTGGAATTCAACCTTTCCCTTCCCCGGGAGAAATCCGCTCCGGGAAAGGGGAATGGCTTTTCGGTCCTCTTTCTGCTGAACCTTCCCGACCTGGGAAAGGTGAGGATCGAAGTCCAGATCAAGGAAAAAGACCTTTTCTGCCGGTTCGTGGTTTCCGAAGGGGAAGTATCGGAATTCCTCAAACAGGGCCTTCCCCTCCTGCGGGAACGTTTGGAAGGGCTGGGGTTCCAGCCTTCCCTCCAGATGACCGCCGGCCCGGTGGAAATGGAGAAGGAAATTTATCTGCGGGGCCTGGAGAGAGAATCCCAGACCTTGCTCAGCGTGGTCATCTGAAGCCCATGAAAGATCCGAAAAAGAAGAATCCCTTTCGCCAGGCGGTGGCTTTACATTACCTTCCCAAAGTGGACCGGGCGCCCAAGGTCACGGCCAAAGGGTCGGGTCTGGTGGCGGAAAAAATCGTTGAACTGGCCAAGAAACACGGGATTCCCATTCAAGAGGACCCCGCCCTGGTTCAAATTCTGGCCCAGCTGGACTTTTATCAGGAAATCCCCCCATCGGTCTATGGAGTGGTGGCGGAGATCCTGGCCTTCATCTACCGAATGAACCAGAAATACCGGGCCGCGGCGGGGCCGGGAAAATAGGCAAGAAATTCCTTTGTTTCGGGTATTTTTTTCCTTGGCCTTAACGGGGGACTCGAAGGGAGGCCGGAGGCGTGGATTCCAGGCGATTCAGGGGAAAGTTCCGGGGGAGAAAAAATATTCTAATTATTTGGAATTATTAATAAAAATAAATCACCTCGGTTATTCCCCCCTCCTTCTGAAGGATAAGGACCGCGCGATCCCGATGGCACATTCCTTGCTATTTCCAAGGACAGACTCTTGAAGGAGGAAGACAAGTGGGTATTTTTCAAAACTCAGCGGTCATCGGGCTTTTTCGCCAGGAGAGAAGGTATGAACTCATATCCAACAATCTGAGCAATGCCCTGACCCCGGGCTTCAAGAAAGATGTTCCGATTTTCCATGAGGTCTTTTCCGAGGCCCTTCATCCCTCGCTCTCGACCCTTTCCATGGATTCGGAATTCTCCCAGACGCTCCTCCAGCAGGGGGAAATCCAAAGCACCAGAAATCCGCTGGACCTGGCCATCGAAGGAGAGGGCTTTTTCAAGGTCAAGACTCCCGAGGGGGTCCGGTACACCCGGAACGGAAACTTCCGTTTAACCCGGGAAGGAGTCCTGATCCAGTCCAATGGTTTTCCGGTTCTAAGCCGGAACGGGGAAATCACCCTGCGGGGAAACCAGATTGCGGTGGAAAAGGATGGAGCCATCAAGGTGGACGGGGCGGACCGGGACAAACTCGCCCTCATCACCTTTGCCGACCTGAAGGCATTGAAGAAAGAAGGGAAGACGCTTTTCAAGCTAGAAGGGGAGCAGGAGGAAAAAGAGGCTGAAGGGGCCGGGGTCATTCAGGGAGCCCTGGAAGGCTCGAACGTGAATGCCATGGAAGAGATGGTTCAGATGATCGATTCCCTGCGCACCTTCGAGGCCTGCTACAAGATCGTGCAGGTCCAGGATGAACTGAACGCCAAATCGGTCAATGAACTGGCGAAGGTTTAATTTAAAAGGAGGAACACGAAGATGATGCGAGGACTCTGGGCCGCGGCCACGGGCATGTCCTGTCAGCACACGAACTTGGACGCCATAGCCCACAACCTGGCCAACGTGAACACCACCGGCTTCAAGAAAAGCCGGGTCAATTTCCAGGATTTGATGTACCAGAACCTGCGCATGCCCGGCGCCGCCACTTCCACGGGGGGGCAGCTTCCGGCTGGAATCCAGGTGGGAATGGGGGCCAACGTGGTGGCGGTGGAGAAAATCTTCCTCCAGGGAGATTACACCCAGACCAAAAACAATCTGGACCTGGCCATCGAGGGCAAAGGGTTTTTCAAATTGTTGAACAACGGAAAAGAGGTGTACACCCGGGCCGGGGCCTTCAAGATGGACAAAGACGGCTACATTTGCGACGCCCACGGGAATCGGCTTCAGCCGGAATTCGCCATCCCCCAGAAGACCGCCACCATTACCGTGGAACCCGGCGGAAAGATCGTGGCTTCCGGTTCAGACGGGAAAGAGCTGGGCAGCACCCAGATTCAGCTCTACAACTTCACCAACCCCGCGGGCTTGATGGCCACCGGACACAAT
>JAPLIW010000833.1 GCA_026388915.1 Deltaproteobacteria bacterium | reverse complement strand
TCGATATCGCCTATTTGTGCCATATTTTATTTTACTAAAACTGGGGGCTCTGTTGAGAAAGCCAAGTTATTTTCCTGGGTTAGTTTATGGTACAACTCTTGAATGGAAAATTATGCCCCCCTAAAAAATCTCTGCGAAAGCGGGAATCCAGGTCCTTGAAATTGTTGTTGTCTCCAACTGACTGGATGCCCGCCTCCGCGGGCATGACGAATTATGACACAGTCTCGGATGGGGGAGGGCAGGGGTGAGGGTGCAGGAGAAATAGAAAATGGCTTTTGAGGTGAAACTGTCGAGTCTCGGGGTTTCCATCACCGAGGGGACCATCGTCCGCTGGTTGAAAAAGGAAGGGGATCGAGTGGAGAAGGGGGAGATCCTGGCCGAGGTGGAGACGGAGAAGGTGAATTTTGAGATCGTCGCGCCGGAGGCGGGGGTCCTGCTGAAAATTTTATACGGAGAAAAGACCATCGCCAAGGCGGAAGCCACCGTGGCCCTGGTGGGAACGGAGGGGGAAGACGTCTCGGCCTACCTCGAAAAAGTCCGCCAGGAGAGGAAAGAGCCGGAAGAAAAGGCCGCACCTTCGGAGAAGAGGGATAAAGCCGCCGGAGGGAAGGCCAGGGCCTTTCCCGCAGCCAAGTTCCTGGCCAAGGAGCGCGGCATCGACCTGGCCGAGGTAACCGGGACGGGCCCCGGAGGACAGGTCACCAAGGAAGACGTGGAAAAATTCATCGCCCGGAAGCAACCGCGGCGGGAGGAGGGGATCCCCGATCTGGAAGAAGTCCTTCCCCTGGTGGGAATCCGCAAGGCCATCGCCGACGGAATGTCCCTTAGCGTCCGTACGGCGGCGCACGTCACCACCGTGGCCGAAGTGGACATGACCGAGCTGGTGCGGCTGCGGTCCGAACTGACCCCGCAATGGAAAGAAGAGGGGATCAGCCTGACCTACGTCCCCTTCGTGATCCGGGCGGCGGCGCGGGGAATCGAAAAATTCCCCATCATCAATTCCCAGACCCTCGCGGACCGGATCCTCGTCAAGAAGTACGTCAATTTCGGAGTGGTCGTGGCCATTGCCGAAGGGTTGGTCACTCCCGTGCTGAAACGGGTGGAATCCCGCAGCGTGAAGGAAATCGCCCGGATGATGGAGGATATTTCCGCCCGGGCCCGGGAGCGGAAGCTGACCCTGGAAGACATGCGGGGAGGAACCATTACCCTTTCCAACCCCGGAGTCTTCGGAGCCGTGCTGGCCACTCCCATCATCTACCAGCCCCAGAACGCTCTGCTGTGGATGGGAAGAATCGCCAAAATGCCCGTGGTGCGCGATGATGCCGTCGTGATTCGTTCGATGATGTACCTCTGCCTTTCCTATGACCATCGGGCGATCGACGGAAGCATCGGCGCCCAATTCCTGCAAGAGGTAAGAAAATATCTCGAGGACCCACGGAAACTCCTGGAGGGATGAAGCGCAACCCGGCATGAACCGGGAAGGGGTATAGGATTAGGCCCTCAGGAAGGTGGCCAAGGATTTGACTCGCAGAGAGGTCGAGGTTTCTCTGGGTAGCATGATCCTGAGGGCTTTGGGGAGCACCCGAAAGGTCTCCGGCGTCTGGCCGAGGAGGTCTCCGTCCCCATGGATGCTGACCGGGGGAGAGGAGTTGACTTCCAGGATCGGGGTGGTCCGGAAAAGGGCTCCCGGCAGCTTCTTCAGCCCGAGGAAGGGGAGCTTGGGAAGGGCGGTGATCACTCCCAGGTTCGGAGTCTCCGGAATCAGGCAGATATCCATCAGCCCGCTGTCCGCTTTGACCGAAGTGGTAATCCTGAAAATATAAGCATACCGGGCAATCTTGGTGAGGAGGATCTGCCAGGCCGGCCCTTCGTATTCCCAATCCCCAGCCCGGAGGGAAACCGCGGAAGGGACGTAACGGGATAACTCCGAAAAAAAGGCGATGGAAAAAGGCAGAATTCCCTTGGCGACCTTCCTTAGCCATTCCGCCTGTTGCACCACGGTCGCGTCGAATCCGATGCCCGCAGTACCGGCTATCAATTTCCCCGAATCCGTCCGGATGACATCCACCGCCTTCGGCCGCCCCTCCCGTAGGACGAGGAGAGCTTTTTTCAACTGAAAGGGGATCTTCCAGTTGCGGGCCAGGTCATTGGCGGTCCCGATGGGAATGATCCCCAGGGCCACGGGGCGCTCGACCAGCGCGGGAAGAAGAGCGTGGATCGTGCCGTCCCCCCCGCAGGCCACGACGATCTCGCAGCCCCTTTTCTGGGAGCGGATGGCGATCTCCTGGGCTTCCCGGGGGTGGTGGGAAAGAGCGAGGTCGGCGGTCAAACCCAGGAGCTTCAATTGGCTCTTCAGGAGAGGAAGGATCTTTTCCCCTCTCCCTCCGCCGGATGCCGGGTTGAGGATGAATTGGATTTTCACCGAGGCCTCGGGTATCGGGGAAGAGACAAGCCGGGAGGGCGGGAAGGATGCCGGTCAGCACTCCGAGTCGGTCTCATCAGGAAAACCTCCCTGCGGTGAGGAATGGGCCCTAGCCCTCGGAGCCTTTGGGGGCCGGCTGCCGGCTCGGGTTGGGAGATGATTCTTTTCTCCTTTTTCTGGGGCGGAAATATTCCATGGGTCGAAGGACCAGATGGTAAAAGAGACTTCCGCTCACCATGAGACCCAATTCTATGAACTTCTCTTTGAAACCGGAACTTACAAAATACAAGGTGTCTGAACCCCCTCAAGGAATTCGTTTGAGGCTGGGGACAATCCCCGCTATTAACGGGTCGCCCCCCGCCGGGTCAAAACAGATTCTTTGGCCAGCTTCCGGATGGAAGCGAATTTCATTATAGCGGCTTTACCCCATTTCGGCCAAGAATTTTCTGGGAGCCGATCAGAAATCCCGGTCGGTTATGTACATCGTGGCCGTGGCTTCGGCGGCCAGCGTTCCGTCTTCGAATTCGGCCTTGGCGTAGGTTTCGATGAGCTTTCGGGTTTTCTTCCTGACTTCGCCGGTCAGGAGGATCTTCTGGCCCGTTGGCACCGTCTTGCGGATGCGCACCTCCATCTTGGCGGTCATCCCCTTGATCCCCTGGAAATAGAGGACGTACCCGAATGCCTCGTCCAGGCACAGAGCCAGGAGCCCTCCGTGGAAAATCCCGTTCCAGCTCTGGTGGTAGGGGCCGGGGATGAACTCGGCTTTGGCCTTGCCTTCCTCGAAGCGGAAGTCCAGCTTGAGGCCGATGGGATTCTGTTTCCCGCAGGCGAAGCAGAAGCCGTACTTGTCCCGG
>JAPLIW010000741.1 GCA_026388915.1 Deltaproteobacteria bacterium | reverse complement strand
CCACCTTTTTGCTGGTCCCCCTTTTAGCCTGCGCGGGGGCCCAAATGAAAGGCCAGGGGGAAGACCCCATTTTGGGCCCTCAATCCAACCTGGCCGGGGGTGAGCAGCGGGTTCTCATGGCGGCGGTGAAGTTTCCCGATGTGGAGCCCTCCTTCCCCCTGGAGCGGATCCGGAAAAAAGTGGCCGTGGACCTCAATGATTATGTCAAGGAACAATCCTACGGCCTGGCCTGGGTGAATGCCGACTTCCGGGGATGGGTGAAGCTCCCGGACCCCATTTCCGAATATAAAATCAGCCCTTACAATTTCAAGGTGGACCGGACTCGGATCAGAAAGCTGGTGGAGGACACCATGACCGCCCTGGAGAAGGACGTTGATTTTTCCCGGTACCAGCAGATCCTGATCATCCCCGGGGCCCATACTACGCCCGGCAAGGGATACGGCATGATCTGCTATTGCGCCAACCCGGGCATGCTGACCGGGGTCAGAGGAAAGCTGGATTATGCCGCGTTAAGGTCGAGAGAGGGAAAGGAATTCCGGGATGGAGTATTCGTAGGGGCGGAAAATGCTCACCTGGGCATGTTCGCTCATGATTTCTTCCACGCCCTGGGGGGGATTCATGAGAAAAGGCGCTTGGTCCCCTGACTGTACGATTTCGAGCGTCAGTCTGACGCTTCCCGCCTTCCTTCCTTCGAACATCACGCCATCTACATGGGGCAGTGGGATATCATGTCCGAGCATCTGGTGAGGAGAGAGGAACCGCCCCCGGGGATATCCTCTTTTACCAAAATCCGCCTGGGCTGGATTTCCCCCGAGCAGGCCGTCCTGGTCAAACCCGGGGAAACAACCTATGCTTCTCTTTCTCCCCTGTCGAAAAAAGGGGAAAAGCTGGTGGTCAAGATCCCCCTCAAGGGGAACCGCTATTACCTGGTTGAAAATCGGCAGCCCCTCGGCTATGACCGCATATTGCCGGATTCCGGCCTCCTGATCCTGAAAGTCGACCCCAACGCGCCGGAAGGTTATGGCACCGCCAAAATCATGGACGCGGACCCGAAATCCCCCCGTTTCTCCCGGGCCACCTTCCGGCTGGACCGGCCCACCCGGAACCTTTTCTTGGACAAAGAGGCGAACATCGCCGTCATCCCTCTTTGGTCTGAAGGAGATAGTCTGGGGGTTCTCATTACCACTCCCAACCAATCCGAAGACGCGCTGAAAGCAGCCCTGGTGATCCAAGAACGGAAGGCCCGTCATCCGGACCCCCGCGAAAAAGTGCGGCGAGTCACGGATGAATGCATCGCCCGCTTCAAAAGCTTTGATTTTAAGGCCTGCCGCTAAGGGGGGAAAACAAAAGACCCGGCGCGGAAAGGCCAGGAAAGAAAGCGTTATGGGTAATTCCACCTTTCGGCTGGCCGGGGTGGATGGAAGGAAGTAATAAATCAACTGAAAATAACAGCCCCGGCTGATGACATGGGGAAATGAGTCTTTCTATTTGATGTAATACCCCGATACCCGCCAGGAACCGTCTTTTTCCTTCATGGGCGTGAGGGTCTCGACGGAAGACTTTTTATCCTCAAAAGAAGTCTCAAACTGGATCGCTACGTATTCCCCTCACCATAAAATTTATCCTCCTCTCGAAAAATTTCTCAATGATAACGGCTCATGAATGGAAAATTTCATCCTCTACTTTTCCCTCTTGCAATGACCATCCCCGAAAAGCAAGCCCAGTCTGCATTGCAGGGAAAGGTGGCCTTAAAACCCTTGCTGGAAGGCTTTTTTCATACACCCTGTGGTGAAGATTGTTGATGAATGGGCCTCTATGGGGCTTAACCGAGTTGGGGGCAATAATCACGCGGGTTGATTCCAGCCCCTCGCGGATTTCCTTGATATTATTAAATATTTTTTGGTTCAAAAAAGGGCAATCTGTAGAAAAACAAATGCATATGCCTTCTTACGATAACATCCCCACAGCTTTTCCACAACGTATCGACAGGAATTGTGGAAAGGTTGATTTAGATTTTTTTCTGAAAAAATTCAATAAAGATTCCCCTTCATAGTAGCGATTTCAGGCATTCCTTGAACCACCAAATGATTCCATGATATCCCCCATGGGCATCCCCAAATTTTTGTTCATCATTATGCATTGTAAAGTTCGGGTATCGGATGAGTATAAGCGGCAGAAGATCATTTCAGATCATTTCTTCCTGTTGACCTGTCCGGAGATTCGGCAAATAATAAAGATTAGGATCTGCAAAAGGATGGAGGTCGAATGCATGGCGCAGCGAGCGATTCGGGAATACGATGCCAAAAGGATGCTGGAGCGGCTGTGGAAGGGCTACTTTGGAGACGCCGTGGTCTTTGCGGGAAAGGCCGCGCAAGTAACTCCCCACACCGACTGGGATCAGCTGCAGGCCGAAAACCCGTGGCTGGGGAGAGAGAAGCTCGTGGTGAAGCCGGACCAGTTGATCGGGAAGAGGGGCAAGCACGGCCTCATCTTCCTGAACACGGATTTTCCCGCGGCGAAAAAATGGATTCAGGAGCGAATGAGCAAGCCCATCACCGTGGGCCAAGTAACCGGCGTTCTGGATCATTTCATCATCGAGCCCTTCCTGCCCGAGTCGAAGGAATACTACCTGGCCATCAAATCAGACCGGGAAGGAGACACGATTTTCTTCTCCCCCTCGGGAGGGATGGACATCGAGGAGAACTGGGAGAAAGTGGTATCGATCCAGGTTCCGGTGGCGACGAGTGTCGAGGACGCCGATGTGGCCGGAAAACTTCCCGCCGCCCTTTCGAACCAGGAGAAGGCGTTCTTCACCACCTTTATCAAAGGGATTTTTAAATTCTATTCGGATCTCCATTTTGCTTTCCTCGAATTCAACCCCCTGGCCGTGACCGGAAACCGGGTGGTGCCCCTGGACATCAAGGCCAGGCTGGATGACACCGCTTCCTTTGAGGTCGGGAAAAAGTGGGGGGATATCTCCTTCCCCCCTCCCTTTGGAAGAGCCCCCTCCAGGGAGGAACTCTACATCAAGGAACTGGATGAAGGGACTGGGGCCTCTCTGAAGCTGACCATCCTGAACCCCAAGGGAAGAATATGGACCCTGAATGCAGGCGGGGGCGCGAGCGTGGTCTACACGGACACCATCGTGGACCTGGGATTCGCCAAGGACCTGGCCAACTACGGGGAATACAGCGGGAACCCCAGCACGGAATTTACTTACAAATACGCCCGGACCATCCTGGATCTCTTCACCCGGGAAAAAGACCCGGAAGGGAAGCCCAAGATCCTCATCATCGGCGGGGGAATCGCCAACTTCACCGACGTGGCCCAAACCCTGGCCGGTATCATCCAGGCACTTACCGAATACAGGGACCAGCTCAAGGCGGTGAACGCCAGGATCTACCTCCGCCGGGGAGGGCCCAACTGGCAGGAAGGCCTCCGCAAGGTCAAAGAACTGGGCAAGACCCTGGGGGTTCCCATCGAGGTCCATGGCCCGGAAATGCATATGACCCGCATTGTGAGCATCGCGTTGCAGGAGAGGCAGGCATAAAAATGGCAGAGAAAAAAGATTACCTCTTGTTTACCAGGGATACTCTTTCCATCGTGTACGGCATGCAGGAGAATGCCATCCAGAGGATGCTGGATTTCGATTACATCTGCCGGCGCGAGAAGCCCAGCGTCGCGGCCATCGTGAACCCCACCCGCGGGGGATGGCACCCATGCTTCTTCGGCAGCCGGGAGATCCTCATCCCCATGTATCGGACGCTCAAGCAGGCCGCGGGCAAGCACCCCGACGCGGACGTGATGGTGAACTTCTCCTCCTTCCGGTCTGCCTACCCCACCACGAAGGAGGCTCTGGAGACGGAGACCCTTCGCACCGTCGCGGTGATTGCCGAAGGGGTTCCGGAGAAGTACTCCAAGGAACTGGCGGTCCTGGCCCGGAAGAAGAAAAAGTGGGTGATCGGGCCGGCCACGGTGGGAGGAATTGCCGCGGGCGCTTTCCGCATCGGGAACACCGCCGGCGCCCTGGACAACATCATCGAGTCCAAGCTCCACCGCCCCGGCCATGTGGCCTACATTTCCAAGTCGGGCGGCCTCTCCAACGAGGTGAACAGCATCATCGCTCTCAACACCGACGGGGTCTACGAGGGGATCGCCATCGGCGGAGACCGGTATCCCGGAAGCACCTTCATCGATCACCTTCTGCGGTATGAGGCCAACCCCGAGATCCGGATGATGGTCATGCTCGGAGAAGTAGGGGGCACCGATGAGTACGAGGTGGTGGAGGCCCTGAAGGCCCGGAAGATCACCAAACCCTTGGTCGCCTGGTGCATCGGAACCTGTTCCAAGGTCTTCCCCGTGGAGGTCCAGTTCGGCCATGCCGGAGCCCGGGCGGGGAACGTCCAGGAGACGGCGGATGCCAAGAACCGGGCCCTGAGGGAGGCCGGGGCCGTCGTGCCCGATTCCTTCGAGGACTTTGACCAGAAGATCAAAGAAACCTTCAATAAACTCGTTGCCCAAGGCCGGGTGAAGCCGGCGCCGGAACTGGCTCCTCCGCCGGTCCCCCAGGACTACCGGGAGGCGAGCAAGGCCGGACGCGTGCGCCGGGCGGCAAACTTCATCTGCACCATCTCCGACGACCGGGGAGAGGAGCCGACGTACGGAGGGGTCCAGATCAGCGAGGTCATCGAAAAGGGTCTCTCCATTGGAGACGTGATCAGCCTCCTGTGGTTCAAGAAACTGCTGCCCAAATGGGCCACGAATTTCATCGAGATGATTATCAAGGTCTCGGCCGATCATGGCCCGGCGGTGTCCGGAGCCCACAATGCCATCGTGGCCTCCCGGGCGGGGAAGGATTTCATCTCTTCCTGGGCCTCCGGCCTCCTGACCATCGGCCCCCGCTTCGGGGGGGCCATTGACGACGCCGCCCGTTATTTTAAGAAGGCCTGCGATTCGGGCAAGGCGCCCGAGGCCTTCGTGGACGATATGAAGAGGCAGGGGATCACCATCCCGGGCATCGGCCACCGGATCAAGAGCCTGGACAACCCTGACAAACGGGTGGAGCTCCTGAAGAACTATGCCTTCAAGAACTTCCCCAAGAGGAAGTATCTGGACTACGCCGTGGAAGTGGAGAAGGTGACCACCCAGAAGCGCAATACCCTCATCCTGAACGTAGACGGATGCATCGGGGTTTCGTTCCTGGACCTGCTGAACGCCAGCGGCTCTTTCTCTCCCCAGGAAATCGAGGAGATGGTGGAGATCGGGTACCTCAACGCCCTCTTCGCCCTGGGGCGCTCCATCGGACTCATCGGCCACATCTTCGACCAGAAGCGGCTGAAGTCCGGCCTCTACCGTCACCCGTGGGATGACATCCTCTACCTGGTGGAAAAAGCGGAGAAGCTTTAAGCCTCGAGGCGAAGAGCCCACGGCCTTTGCTTGCTTGCCCGGTCATGACCTCCGGCAGAGCCGGAGGGTTGAAAATCAGGGAACCGCTCAAAGCGGATGTTCAATGACCGCCACCTAAAGCTGTCCTTCCCTCTGTTGCCCAGCCCGGGGGTAAGAGCCTTGCACGCAGAAATCATGAGGCACCTTTAATTCCATGGAACCGGCGGGCACAGCCCCAGAACCACGGCCTCGGGTTGACTCCGCATAGGGGCGATCCGGTGGATCGCCCACGGGCCCGCCTCTTTCTGCGGAAGTAGAGCGGAGCCCCTGGGAAAAGGGCTCACCCGGCCGATGCTTTCTGCGTGCAAGGCTCTTACCCCCGGGCCACGACCTAGGCATCACCGAAAGGTCAAATTTTGTGAGTCCCCCGGCAGACCCGGGGGTTTACCTTAAGGAAATTAAACCACGTCCCTTTCTTGGAAGGAGGCGAGAGTCGGATGAGGCTTTATGCCCTGACCTGCGGGTATATCCGCTGCCGGAAAAATGTTTTTGTCCCCGATGCTCCCCGGGAGGAAATCATCGAGGGGCCGATGCCGGTCTTTGTCGTCCTCCATCCGCAGGGGAATGTTCTTTTCGACACCGGGCCTCACCCCGGCGTGTTTCAGGATGCCTTCGCCCGGTGGGGAGGGCTGGCCAAGGCCTTTGAACCGGTGGGAGATGAACGGTCGGGCATTCTCTCTCAACTGGAAGCGATCAGCCTGAAACCGGAAGATGTCCGGTACGTGGTGAATTCCCATCTCCACTTTGACCACGCGGGCGGCAACCAGTTCTTCCCCAAGTCCACTTTCCTCGTTTCCAAGAAGGAAATGGAGTGGGCTCAAAAGCCGGAAAATGAAGGGAAAGGATACTTCCGGGCCGACTGGAATCATCCTCTTGCGTATCGCAAAATAGAGGGCGGTTTCGATATTTACGGGGATGGCAGCTTGGTCATCATCCCCCTGCCCGGCCACACTCCAGGGCATCAGGGATTGTTGGTCGGGCTGCCGAAAGACGGGAAAATGATCTTGAGCGGCGACAGTGTCCCCTGCAAGGAAAATTACCTCGATTCCAAAATCCCGCGGAATCATCTGGATGAGGAGCAGGCCCGGAAAACGATCCATCACCTTCATGACCTTATTGAAAAGGAAAAGGCCCTTCTCATCCACGGCCACGACCCGGATCAGTGGGGAAAAATAAAGAAGCCTCCTGATTATTATGAATAATACCCTACCTGCGAAAATTTGATTTGACCATGAAGATCCTGCCAGATCTCGTGGCGATTTCTTCTCGAAAACTCTGACGGGTCATTTCCAATGAAAGATTCGGAATGATCGGGGGCGGAATAGGGCCAAGTCACCCCAATCGAGACCAGGGGTAGGTTCAAAATCGCTTGCGAATTGGCAGCATCGATTTCTGAAGTCTTGTTTTTGGTATTTTCCATCGGAATGCAACATTTTAAACGCAAATCTTCATAACAGACCCGGAGGAAATCCCTGTGAGGTTATTGTTTTTCTGCGCCAGGTCCATGGTGATTACCGTAGAGGTATTCGGCCCCATGTAATTAGGGTTGGCCCAATTGTTCTGCTTCGTGGATGTACCAATCCCATGGCCGGTTAAATTTACGGGCAGGGTTAATGTTTGGACACTTAATTTCACTACACCGTCAGTTGCGTGCTTCCCGAGATACTCCCTGAGGCGGCAGTGATGGTTGTTCTACCTACTATATGGCCTGCTCTGGCCAGGCCATTGCTGTCAATCGTAGCCACCGATGTTTCTGACGAGCTCCAGGTAACCTGCATGGTTATATCATGGCTTGTCCCGTCAGCATATGTGCCAGTGGCTGTAAACTGTTGAATGGCTCCCACGCCTATGATCGGATCTTTGGGTGTCACAGATATTAAAACTAGGGGTACAGGGGTAACCGTCAGGTTCGTACTCCCCGAGATACTCTCGGAGGTGGCAGTGATGGTTGTGGAGCCTGCTGAAACGGCTGTGACCAAGCCGGTGGTGTTAACCGTCACCACCGATGGATTTAACGAGCTCCAGGTGACCTGCGTGGTTATATCAAAGCTTGTCGTGTCAGAATATGTGCCAGTGGCTGTAAACTGCTGGGTGGTTCCCACAAGTATGCTCGGATTCGCGGGTGTTACAGCTAGGGATAATAGGGTTGCAGAGTTCACCGTCAGGGTCGTGCTCCCTGAGATACTCCCGGAGGTGGCAGTGATGGTTGTGGTACCTATTGAAACGGCTATGGCCTGGCCGTTGCTGTCAATCGTAGCCACCGATGTATCTGACGAGCTCCAGGTGACCTGCGTGG
>JAPLIW010000274.1 GCA_026388915.1 Deltaproteobacteria bacterium | reverse complement strand
AGCAGCAGATGCTGGCCATCGCCCGGGCGCTCATGGCCCGGCCCCGGGTCATGCTGATGGACGAAGTCTCTTTGGGGCTCATGCCCATTTACGTGGACGAGACCTTCCGGGTGATCGAAGACCTGCACCGCCAGGGAGTGACCATTCTCCTGGTGGAGCAGAACGCCCGCAAAGCTCTGGCCGCGGCTGACCGGGGGTACGTGCTGGAAACCGGGGAGATCGTCCTCTCCGGCCCCAGCCGGGACCTCGCCACCAATCCCCAGGTCAAGAAGGCCTACCTGGGAGGAACTTAAAAGTGCCTAAAATGCGCTAAAATGCCTAGAGTGCCTAAAATGAGGAAAAACAGGGACAAGAAACTCGAAACTCGAAACTTCTTTAATTTTCTCTGTGCCTCTGTGGTAAAAATGAATTGAAATGAAGGAGATGGAATCATGGAAAAAAACCGGCCGGTCAAAGTCATGGAGAAGCCCAAGGTCAAAGCCCAGGTCAGCCTGAAGGTGAACATCTCGGCCCCCCGGGGAACTAAGATCACCTGCAAGAGCTGGCAGACCGAGGCCGCCCTTCGCATGTTGATGAACAACCTGGACCGGGAGGTGGCGGAAAAGCCCGACGAGCTCATCGTCTACGGGGGCACGGGGAAAGCGGCCCGGAACTGGGACTGCTACCTGAAGATCGTCGAGTGTCTGAAGAACCTGGAGAACGACGAAACCCTTCTCATCCAGTCGGGAAAGCCCGTGGGCATATTCCGGACCCACTCCTTTGCCCCGCGCGTGCTCATCTCCAATGCCATGCTGGTCCCCAAGTGGGCCACCCGGGAAAAGTTCCAGGAACTCGAAGCCCTGGGCCTGACCATGTACGGGCAGATGACCGCCGGCAGCTGGATCTACATCGGCTCCCAGGGGATCCTCCAGGGTACCTTTGAGACCTTGGGCGCCGCCGCCCGGCAGCATTTCGGGGGGACCCTGAAAGGCCGGCTGGTCCTGACCGCAGGATTAGGGGGGATGGGCGGGGCTCAGCCCCTGGCGGCGACGATGAATGGGGCTGTTTTCCTCGGCGTGGAGGTGGACCGGGAACGGATCAAAAAGCGCCTGGAGACGAAATACCTCGACGTCATGACCGACAGCCTGGATGAGGCCCTGCGCTGGGCCTTCGAGGCCAAGGAAAAGGGAATCGCCAGGTCCATCGGCCTGGTGGGAAACGCGGCCGAGGTCCATCCGGAACTAGTGCGGAGGGGAATCGTGCCCGAACTGGTCACCGACCAGACTTCGGCCCACGATCCCCTCAAAGGCTATGTTCCCGCCGGAATGCCCCTGGCCGAGGCCCTGGAGCTGAGGGAAGAGAACCCTGAGGAATACGTGAAGCAGTCCATGAAATCCATGGCCATCCATGTGCGGGCCATGCTCGACTTCAAGAAGCGGGGTTCCATCGTGTTTGATTACGGGAACAACATCCGCGCCCAGGCTTTTGAAGAAGGGGTCAAGGACGCTTTTGACTTCCCCGGATTTGTCCCGGCCTTCATCCGCCCTCTCTTCTGCGAGGGCAAAGGGCCTTTCCGCTGGGCCGCCCTCTCCGGGGACCCGGAAGACATCTACAAGACCGATGAAGCCGTCCTGCGGGAGTTCCCGGAAAACGAATCTCTCCGGCGCTGGATGAAACTAGCCCGGGAAAAGGTGAAGTTCCAGGGTTTGCCCGCCCGCATCTGCTGGCTGGGCTACGGGGAACGGGCCCGCATCGGCAAGGTCTTCAACGACCTGGTCGCCAGCGGGGCAATCAAGGCCCCCATCGTCATCGGGCGGGATCATCTCGATGCCGGCTCCGTCGCCTCCCCCTACCGGGAGACCGAGGCCATGATGGACCGATCCGACCCCATCGCCGACTGGCCCATCCTCAACGCCCTCCTCAACACCGCCGCCGGAGCCACCTGGGTTTCCGTCCACCACGGCGGGGGAGTGGGGATCGGCTACTCCATCCATGCCGGGATGGTGGTGGTATGTGACGGCACGAAGGACGCGGAAGAGAGGATTCTCCGCGTTTTGACCACGGACCCGGGTACCGGGGTGATGCGGCAC
>JAPLIW010000736.1 GCA_026388915.1 Deltaproteobacteria bacterium | reverse complement strand
GGTAGGCCCCCTCCTGAGCAGCTTGTTTGCACAACCGGATAATTCTTTTGATTGTCCTTTTTGTTCCATGAATCTTTCTGGCGTTCATGGTATCGTCCTCCTGATACCACGATACCATATGTCGCTTTATTTATGCAAGGTTATATATCAAGGCTCTGGACTCCGGTTTCCACCGGAGTGACGACTTTTTGCGAGTTCATCATTACCTATTTACCCAGTATTTCTTGAACGTTGACATGCTTCTGGAACAGCGTCTTCAGCATTTCCACCTTCTCCCCGTCGTCTTTGGTGAGCAGCGGCTCCAGGCTCTCGATCTGCTTGGCGGTCTGGTAGGTGTCGGAAAAGACCATTAAAAGAGGGATGTTCCGCTCGGATGCTTTGCTGATGATGTTCGAGGGGGGAAGAATGTTGTTCGTCAGGATGATTCCCGAGGTATCGCTTTCCAGGGAAGCCAGGATCATATCGGTGCGGTCTCCCCCGGTGATGACCAACTTGTTCTCCTTCTTGAAGATGGGGTTCTGGAGAAATACATTGGCCGACCAGGCCCCGATCAGGATGTTCTTCACCACCCGGCTGAGTCCCCCTTCGCCGCAAAGGACCTTGGCGAAGAGACGCTCGGACAGGTAGGATACCGTAAAGTGGGTGAGTTCGCTCTGGTAGGGGATCACCCCCATGACCTGGATGTCCATCTGACGGATGGCGGGCAGGTGGGTACTCTGGAATTCTTCGAGATTCTGCACTTTGTTGATGATGACCCCGTTCAGGTTGACGCCCGCCAGGTTCACGTGCCGTTTGAGAAAGAGGAGATCATCCAGGATCGAGTCGTCGTCCCCGCTGACCACGATGAAGAGTTTTCCTCCGGTATATTTCACCAGGGAGAGGGTGTCCAGATGGACCGAGATCCCGTAGGTCAGATCCCTTCCGCCCTCGATGAAGAGCACGTCCCGGTCGTCGGCCACGTTGCCGATGTTCTCCATCAACTTCTTTCGGGTCCCTTCCTCGTCATACATGTAGCGGAGCTTGGAGTGGTCGAACCCGATGCTCATGTCCACCGGGTCCTCTTTCAGGCCGAAAAGGGCGCTGATGAGCGCAGAGTCGTAGTCCCACAGCCGCTTCTTCCGGTAGAGCATCCTCTCCCCGAAGGGCTTGGCATAGGCGATCTTCTTCTTCGCTGCGGCGGTGATTCCCACAATGGTGCTGGTCTTGCCCGCGCTCTTACGCATCGAGGCGATAATCACTTTTTCCATCTATACTCCCTTCTTCCCCCTGGTTAGCAAAATCCTCACGTCCACGGCCTTGACCCCCCGCCCGTGTTCGTAAACCATCAGGGGGTTGATCTCGATGTCGGTAATGCGTTCGCATCGCTGCAGAACGGTTCCCACCTTGATGATCGTATCGACCACGCCGTCCAGGTCTTTTTTCTCCTCTCCCCTCACTCCCAGGAGGAGCGGGTAGGCCCGGATTTCCTTGACCATGGCCATGATTTCTTTTCGGTTGATCGGCAACGCCCGGAAGGCCACGTCCTTCATCACTTCCACGTAGATGCCCCCCAGACCGAACATGATCAGGGGGCCGAAGGTCCGGTCCCGCCGGGCCCCGATGATCGTCTCCATCCCCTTTTCCACCATCTCGGAGACCTCGACCCCTTCGATGTTGGCATCGGCCTTGTAGGCCCGGACATTGCGCAGAATGGCCTGGTAGGCGTCGATGGCTTCCTTCTTGTCGTCCAGGTCCAGGGCCACCCCGCCGGCATCGCTCTTGTGCAGGATATCCCGGGAAACCACCTTCATGACCACGGGGTAGCCGATGGCTTCCGCAGCCCGGACCGCCTCATCCAGGCTGCGGACAATCCGGGTCTGGGGAATGGGGATGCCGGCGGCCCGCATGACCGCTTGTCCCTCGTGAGCCAGCAGAAAGGACCTTCCCTCTTTCAGGGCCTGGTCGATCACCCGGTTGATGGCCGCCGGGTCGATGGCCGACTCGTCGACCGCTTCGGAATATTCCTTCAAATAATGGCAATACCGGTAGATCGAACCCAGGCAGGAGACCGCCTGGTACACGTCCCCGTACACGGCCGCCTCCCCTTTTTTCATGGCCAGCAGGCAGCTTTCGATCATCTCTCCCCCGAAGATAGAAAAGACCAGGGGCTTCTTCTTTTCCTTATAGCTCCGGGAATTATCCCCGATCATGGAAGAAAGGTTTTCCGCGTCGAAAACGGCGGTTTCTCCGTACAGGGCGATCACCGAGTCGATCTGGTCGCTCTTCAGGGCCTCTTCCAGAGCAGAGCTGTAATGGCTGGAAGTGGCTCCCCCGGTGAGGTCCACGGGGTTCTTGGTGGACCCGAATTCCGGGGTGACCGTGGAGAAAATTTCCTTGAGGTTCAGCGTGTCATCGTACAGCCTCACCCCGAACTTCTCGCAGGCGTCGGTGGCCATCACCCCGAGTCCACCCCCGTTGGTGACGATGACCGTGTTCTCTCCCGCGGGAAAAGGGGTATTGGCCAGGAACTTGCACCAGTTGAAAGCCTCTTCCACGTTCTCCGCCCGCAGAACCCCGCACTGCCTCATGATGGCGTCGAAGATCTCATCCGAGCCTGCCAGAGAGCCGGTATGCGAGGCGGCGGCGATGGCCCCGCGTTCCGACCGCCCGGATTTGATGACCACCACGGGAATTTTCTGGGTAGCCTTCTTGACCGCCTGAATGAGCCGCTCCCCGTCCCGTACCCCCTCAATGTACATCAAAACGATCTTCGTAAGGGGATCGGTCACCAGGTATTCCAGCAGGTCGGCCTCGTCCACGTCGGTCTTGTTTCCTACGGAGACAATGGCCGAAAGACCGATGTTCTCCACCGAGGTCTTACCGATCATGGCGATGCCCAGGGCCCCGCTCTGGGTGATGATGGCCACCCTCCCGGGGCTGATGCCCGAGCTGCCGAAGGTGGCGTTCAGGGAGGCGGCGGCCGAATAGATCCCGAAGATGTTGGGCCCCAGGACCCTCATGTGGTGGTTGTTGGCAAAAGAGACGATGCGGCGCTCCTCCTCGTTGTTCCCGATCTCCGAGAACCCGGAGGAGATGATGGTCAGGTACTTGACCTTCTTCCTCGCGCAGCTCTGGACCGCTTCATAGACGAACTTGGCGGGGATTACGATGCTGGCCACATCCACCGGCTCGTTCACTTCCTCGACGGAGCGGTAGGCCTTCAGGCCCAGGATCTCGCCCCCCTGGGGATTCACGGGAAAGATTTTCCCCTTGTATCCCCCGTCCAGAATATTCTTCAGGATCTTGTAGCCGATTTTATTTTCGTCCCGGGCCGCTCCGATGACGGCCAGGGACTTGGGTTCGAAGAGGGCTTGAATATCTGACGGTGGGCTTTTCATTAGGCTCCTCTGAAGGCCATCTGCAGTTCGTACACTCCCTGCGAGCTTCTCTTCTGGATATCGAACCCCATCTTCTCGAACAGATGGAGCATGGGCCTGTTCTCCACCAGGACTTCGGCGGTGAAACCGTACAACCCCTCGCGTTTGGCCAGCAAGGTCAGGTAGGAAAGGACCTCCGTCCCCACTCCTTTGCCCTGGTAATCATCCCGGACCACGAGGGAAACTTCGGCGGTGTGGCTCGCTTCATTGATCCCGTACTGTCCCACCCCGACCGCTTTTTCCATTTCCCCCTCCCGCACCGTGGCCAGGATGACCGTCTCCTTGGTGTAGTCGATGACCACGAACTCCTGCAGCCGTTCGTGGGGCATGTCCTTGCGCATGGAGATGAACCGCCGGTACAGGCTCTGGTCGGAAAGGGAGTAGAAGAAGTCCTTGAGCAGCGGCTCATCGCTGATTCGGACCGGCCGCATCAGAATTTCCAGGCCTTTGATCGTGGTGCGGTAACTTTCGAGGTGCTCGGGGTACTCCCCCCTTTTCCCGGGGATGAAGGCCTGGTCCCGGTAGATCAGGTTGGCCTGCTTGGCCTTCTCGATCAACCAGGGCCGGAATTGAGGGTGGGCGATGGAGATCAGTTCCATGGCCCGTTCGCGGATATTTTTCCCGTGGAGGTAGGCGATCCCGTACTCGGTGACCACGTAGTAAATGTCCCCGCGGACCAGGGTGATGCCCGTTCCTTCCCGCAGGAAGGGGACGATGCGGGAGACTTTCCCCGTTTCCGCCGTGGACTGAATGGCCAGGATGGTCTTGCCCCCCGGGGCCAGGGTGGCCCCTCTCATAAAGTTGGTGTGCCCCCCCGGGCCGCTGTAGAAGGTTTTTCCCAGGGACTCGGAGGAGGTCTGCCCGGTGAGGTCTATCTCCAGGGCGCTGTTGATGGCGGTCATGTTTTTCTGCCGGGCGATCACCAGGACGCTGTTGGTGTAGTCGATGGTCCGGAACTCGAAGGCGGGATTGTCGTGGATGTAGTCGTAGGTCGCCCGGTGCCCCAGGCAGAAGGTGGTCACGGTCTTGCCCCGGTTGATGGTTTTCCGGCTGTTGTCGATGACCCCCTTCTTCATTAACTCGACCATTCCGTCGCTCAGCAGTTCCGAGTGCACCCCCAGGTTGTTCTTATGCCCCAGGTTGGCGAGGATCGCGTTGGGCAGGGCGCCATAGCCGACCTGGATGGTGTCGCCGTCCAGGATGATGCGGGAGACGTACTTGCCGATCTGCTCGGCCACATCGTCCGGAGCGACGGCTTCGTATTCCAGGAGGGGCTCATCATGGCAGATGATGTAATCCACGTCTTGAATGCGAATGAACCCGTCTCCATGCACCCGGGGCATGGAGCGGTTCACCTGGGCGACGACCAGATGGGCCTTCTCTACCGCTGCCTTGACGATGTCCACGCTAATCCCCAGGCTCATGTAGCCGTGCTCGTCCGGCGGGGAAGTCTGGATCAGGGCCACCTGGATGGGGATCATTCCCCGGCTGAACAATTCCGGCACATCGGACAGAAAGAGAGGAGTGTAGTCGGCCATCCCCCGGTTGACCGCTTCCCTTGAATTGTCACCGACGAAAAAAGAATTGTAGCGGAAGTTGTATTTGAATTTTTCATCGGTGTAGGGGGCCACTCCCAGGGTCCACACATGGATGACTTCGGCATCGAAGAAGGCCTTGGGGTGGGATTCGACGAACTTGATCAGAGCTTGGACCAAATACTGCGGCTCGGCGCAGGCGGTGTGGAGAAAGATCCGGTCTCCCCGGTGGATATGACTGAAGATCTCATTTTCGCTAACAAATTTCTCCGGATAGATCTTCATCATTTCAGCTAATATGTCATCGCTCAAAACCTTTGTCATTGCCCCAAACTCCATATGGGTTCTTCCGAGCACGTTCGGGTGAAGGGAAAGGGCAATTCCAGATCCCTTTGTCTTCTCTATCTATTTGATTTTTATCACTCTACCGGCGGTCCGTCAAGGGAGTTCGGAGGGCAAAAATTCGGAATGCGGATTGCGGAATGCGGAATAAAAATAAGAGGATCTACCATGAATGATGAATTCGTAAAAAGTCTCTTGGAGCGTCACCCCGGCGAAAGCCGGGGTCCAGAATATCTTGAAATAACTGGATTCCTGTTTTCGCAGGAGAGACGGCATTCAGTCTTGCGCCTTTTCCCCTAACCCGCGTTCATCCGTGTTCCATTAAAAGAGTCTTAGCGTCGCGTAGTCCAATAGCCCTGTAATCTTTACCTCTATTTCATATTCATTTATTCTTGAATCTGCGTTTATCTGCGTCCCATAAAAAGCTTTGTTTTTACTCCGAGGCGTAAATCACGTCAATCGCGGTGGCCGCCTTTTTCCCCACCGCCCGGAAGGCATGGGGAAGGCTGGCATCGAAATAGAGGCTGTCGCCGGGCCCTAGGGCGTAGGTCTCATCCTCGTAGCTGAATTCCAACTGCCCTTCCAGGACATAGATGAACTCTTCCCCCTTATGATTGAAGAAGATGAGGTCCTCCTTATTCTTGACCTCAAAGGTCACATGAAAAGGCTCCATGTGCTTGTCCGCTTTCGGATAAGCCAGAGATTCATAGTAATACCCCACCTTGGAGGGCTCCTCATGGATTCGCCGGAATACCTTCTTGCGCTCGTTCCGGGGGACGACGACGGCTCTTTTCTCGACGCCCTGATCCTGGAAAAAATAACCGATGTTTACGCTCAGTGCCCGGGAGATCTTGAGTAGAGTGGCGACCGGGGGGGCTACGACTTCCCCCTCGATCTGCGCCAGCAGGGGCTCGGAGAGGCCGGCGCTCTCGGCCACCTGCTGCAAAGAAAGCCCCCGGCGCTGCCTCAGGCTTTTCACCTTCTGCCCCAGATTCAGGTCCTTCAGTTCATCCTTCACATCCTTGGCCATGGGCCCCTCCAGGTAAAAAAGAGAATTGATCGGAAATCCCTGCCCCGTGTTGTTAGAATGTAACTCGAAGCCCCCAATATTTCAATATAAAATTGATCCCCTGCGACCGGTCAGCGTTGTCCGCTTTAGGGGCGCGCGGCGCGCGCTCCTGGGTTCCGCCCTGCAATACGTTGCGTGCAGGGCGCATTCACCCAGTCTTTTCCTTGCCCATCCCCAGTTTTTTGTGGTTGTTGGGGTTCAGGCTGGAATAATTCGGATCATCAGGCTCGGCGGGATCATAGTTTTCTAATCAACTTCCCGCCTATCCTCCGCAAGGAGAGGCCTGCGGGGAAATAGCGCCAGAGGCAAGACTGAGCTAAAACATCTCCCCTTGCGAATCTCCCCGGGACAGGCCCGCCCCAATGAAAGAATAACCGCCTTAGGATGATGATTCGAATTCCTCCAGCCTGAACCCCATGGGTTAGCCCCTCTCTCTTCCGGGTTTTTCTCGGGCTGGGTTCTTTCCTCAAAAACTGGGGCTGGGCAAGCTGTCTCCTTTCCTGTCTCCTTTCCTTGACGCCCGGGGGTTTCTAAGATATAAATAAAAGTAGAAAAAACACCGTTGCAGGTTACTGGTCGCTGGTTGCTAGTTAAAAAGAACGAGAAACCAGAAACGAGCAACGACCAACCAGGAACCAGAAAGGAAACGGCGGTGGCCAAGCCCTTGAAAACAAAGAAGCCCCATACCGTTGGGGAGCTGAAAAAGGCGAAATACCTGGCGCTTTCCGTCAAGGCGGAGATGCGCAAGAATCTCATCGAGAAGATTCGCAGGAATGCGGACTTTTTCCCGGGGATCATCGGGTACCAGGAGACCGTCATTCCCCAGCTGGAAAATGCCATTCTCTCGGGCCAGGACGTGATTTTTCTCGGTGAGCGGGGGCAGGCCAAGACCCGCATGATCCGCAGCCTGATCCATCTCCTGGATGAAGAAATCCCGGTCCTGGCCGGGTGCGAGGTCAACGACAATCCTTTCCATCCCATCTGCAAAAGCTGCCAGGAAAAAATCCAGACTCTGGGCGACAAGGCTGAAATCGCCTGGCTGGGCCGGCAGCAGCGATACGCGGAAAAGCTGGCCACCCCCGATGTAACCATCGCCGACCTCATCGGAGAAGTGGACCCCATCAAGGTGGCGGAAGGCCGATACCTATCCGACGAATTGACCATCCATTACGGTTTGATCCCCCGCACCAACCGGGGAATCTTCGCCATCAACGAACTGCCCGACCTCGGGGAAAAGATCCAGGTGGGGCTCTTCAACATCATGGAGGAGCGGGACGTCCAGGTCCGGGGCTACAAGATCCGCCTCCCCCTGGACGTTTATGTCGTGGCCAGCGCCAACCCCGAAGACTACACCAGCCGCGGACGGATCATCACCCCGCTCAAAGACCGGTACGGCTCCGAAATCCGCACTCATTACCCCCGTTCCCTGAAAGATGAAATCGAAATCATGGAGCAGGAGAAGACCTCTTTTGACGACGACGGCGCCTTTACCACCTTCGTTCCTCCTTACTTCAAGGAGCTCGTGGCGGAAATCACCTCCCTGGCCCGCAAGTCTCCGGAAATCAACCAGCGGTCGGGAGTGTCCGTTCGCGTTTCCATCTCCAACTACGAAAACATGATCAGCAACGCCCTGCGCCGGGCCATCCGGGTGGGAGAAAAAGAAGTCGTCCCCCGAGTCAGCGACCTGCCCTACCTCGTGGCCTCCACCAGCGGGAAGATCGAGTTCGAAACCGTGGAAGAAGACCGCAACCAGAGCCTGATTGAAAAACTGATCGACAAGGCCGTGCTCAGCACCTTTAACCGTTATTTCCAGGCCCAGCAGTTCGACGCCTTTCTGTCCCGCTTCAAGAGCGGATGGTCCATCGAGGTCTCCGAGAGGATGAAATCCTCCGAATATCAACGTAGAACCCAGGAGGCTTCCCCCCACACCGCCGAGATGCGGGGACTTCTGGAGGCGTTGAAGAAACTGAGCTGCGACCAGAGCGCGGCCCAGGTGGCTTCGGGACTGGAGTTTATCCTGGAAGGCCTGTACCTCCATCACCGGCTGAATAAAGAAAAGTTGACTGAAAAATCCGCCTATCGCGCCTAGGAGCAAAAAAGGGCATAAAATGGGACCCTCCGGCAAGGAACCTTTGGCTCGATCCCTCACCGAGCTCGTGGATTTGCTTCTGAAGCTCAACTCCAAAATCCGGGAGAAGATCTCTCCCCGGCCCAAGGGAGAAACGAAGGGGGCGAAAAACACGGAGATGGTCATCATCATCCTGAACCATTCCTCCGGGGCCCCCGCGAAAGCTCCCCGGCCCCCAAAAACCAAGACTCTCGGAAATGACTGGATCGAAGAACTCTGCGGGGATATTGAAAGGGGAAGCAGCGGTTAGAAGTCCCATTAAGAAATTTTCCCCCGCCGGTTTCCGCTTTCCTTCCTCGCCTCCCGAGCTCAGGGCATTCAGATCCCATCTCCAGGCTGTAACCAGGGCCATAAAATCACCTTGACAAACCCCATTCCTTTTTTCTAATATCATCCTCGTCAGCTCGCGTGGCCCAGAAAAAACCCGAATGATTCAAAAAAGGAGGAGAGATGAAAAAGATCTTCGTAGCCATTTTAATTCTATCCTTGTGCCTTGGCCTCCAAACATCCGCTCTGGCGAAGGAGAAGGTGAAGGTTGCGGTCATGCACTCCATCACCGGTTCCCTCGCCCTGGCCGGAGGCTTGGCCGGGCAGAGAGGCGCCCTGGTGGCCATCGACATGTGGAACGCCCGGGGCGGGATCCTCAACAAGTACGACATCGTCCCGGTGGAGGCCGACGCCCAGTCCAGCCCCGATGTGGCCATCCGCGAGGCGGAGCGGTTGATCAACATGGAGAAAGTTCCGGTCATCCTGGGCATCTATTCCAGCTCCATCGCCGTCCCCCTGGCCCCCCTCTGCGAAAAGAATAAAACTATCCTCTGGATTACCATCGCCATTTCCGACGCAGTGCTGAAAGGGAAAAACCTCACCTATGTGTTCCGTGCCCAGCCCATGGGTTCTCAGTGGGGAACGAGCTCGGTTGAGTTTCTCAAGGACAATGTCTCCAAGCTGGGATATAAGAATCCCAGCGACATCAAAGTGGCGGTCACCTATGAAGACGGGCCTTATGGAGTCAGCGCGAAGACCGGCAATCTGGAGCAGGCGAAAAAATATAACATGAAGGTCGTGCTTACCGAAGGATATGACCATAAGACCAAGGACCTCTCTTCCTTAGTCCTGAAGCTCAAAGCAGCCAAACCGGACGCGGTCCTGAACACCGGTTATTACCCGGATATCGTCCTCTTCATGCGTCAGGCCAGGGAAATGGGGTTCCAGACCAAGGCCATCATCGGCCATGGCGCCGGCTATGCCAACTTCCCCAACCTGGAAAAACAGCTTCCCCCGGAAATCGTTCAGTACGTGTATAACATCGACGGTCCCCCGGCCCAGAATCTAGACCGGAAAAAGCTGACCAAGGAAATGGGCCCGATCATCGACGAATACCTGAAACGGTACAACGAAAAATACAAGGAACCCTCTCCCCCGTCCCACGGGACCATGGGCTTCGGTCATGCCTGGTTGTTGTTCCAAACCATGGAGCAGGCGGTGAAGAAATACGGTAGTCCCACGGCGGATAACATTCGCAAGGCGGCCCTGGAAATGGACGTCGCCGAAGGCGCCTCTCCCTGCGGGTATGGGATGAAATTTGCTCCCCCCGGCCACGAATTATCCGGGCAAAACCTCAGGTCTTATCCCGTGGTCATGCAGTGGTTCAAGGGAAAAGTGGAAATTGTGTGGCCCAACACGGTGAAGAGCATGGAAGCCAAGCTTCCGGCTCCGGCTGATTGGCCGCTGGCAGTTAAATAAAATCCGCAAAGATGGATGGTTTTTGAACCGTAGGGGCGGGTTTGAAACCCGCCCCTACTTGCGATGACGGTAGAGAGGATCGATCCGGCCCCATCATGTTGGAGATCATTCAAGTCGACCGATTCTTCGGCCACTTCCAGGCCCTGAAGCAGATCAACCTCAAGGTTGAAGAGGGGGAGTTCCGCGGCCTCATCGGGCCCAACGGGTCCGGCAAGACGACGATCTTTAACGTCATCTCCGGAGTTTACCGGGCCTCAGCCGGGCAGGTAAAGTTTCTCGGGCAGGAGGTCAGCGAATTCACCCCGGACAAGATTTGCCACGCCGGAATCACCCGGTCTTTCCAGATTCCCAGGCCTTTTCGGGAGATGACCGTGGTGGAAAACGTGATGATCGGATCCCTCTTCGGAAAGGGGAAAGAGCACATCGCCAAAGGAGACCCCCGGGCTGAAGCCGTCTACTGGCTGGAATTCGTGGGCCTCAAAGTGGATGAGCGAACCATGCCCGGCGAATTGACCGCCGGGAACCTTCGCCGCCTGGAGCTGGCCCGGGCCCTGGCCACCCACCCCAAGCTCCTCCTGGCGGACGAGATCATGAGCGGGCTCAACCAGGAAGAGATCGTCCTGGCCTCCCAGGTCTTGAAAAAGATCCGGGAAG
>JAPLIW010000672.1 GCA_026388915.1 Deltaproteobacteria bacterium | reverse complement strand
CGCCGCCGCTCCATCTCTTCCAACTTCATGGACAGAGTTTCCCATTCCGCCGTGAGGGCTTCCATCCGCTTTTTCAGATCTCCATGGGATTTGACCAGGTCGGCGATGTTCTCTCCTTTCTTGTAAACTTCAGGGTCGGCCAGGTTTGTCTCCAGGTCCTGCATGTCCATGGAAGCCTGTTCTAATCCGGACTCTATTTCCCGGATTCTCCCGCAGAGGTCCTGGGTCTGCCGAAAGAACCGGTTCCGGACCTCCGCTTCATAGCGCTTTTTATCTTTGCTCTTGCGGCCCGGAAGCTCTTTATCGGCGGTGTCCGGGGCTGCGGATTTTTCTCCGCTCTTATTTTCGGAATCCGCCTTTTCCAGCCCCTTTTTGTAGAGATAGTCGTCGTAGTTGCCCAGATAGGGGACCAGGCGGCCGGCGTCGACTTCGATGACTTTGTTGGAGATGGCATTGATGAGGTGGCGGTCGTGGGTGATAAAACAGATCGTTCCCTCGAATTCCTGGAGGGCGTTCTCCAGGACCTCCCGGGCGGCCATATCCAGGTGGTTGCTGGGCTCATCCAGGAGGAGAAAATTCGCCGGGCGCATGAGCATCTTGGCCAGGACCAGCCGGCTCTTCTCCCCACCGCTCAGGACGGATACTTTTTTTTCGATCTCCTCTCCCGAGAAGAGGAAAGCACCCAGCAGGCCACGCAAAAAACTGACCGACTCGTCCTTGGCCAGGGAAAAGATCTCTTCCCAAACCGTCTTGGAGGGGTCCAGAAGCTCCAGCTGGTGCTGGGCAAAGTATGCCGTGGCAACATTGTGTCCCCATTCGAGCGTACCTTCGTCCGGGGGAAACACACCGGCCAGGAGTTTCAGGAGGGTTGATTTCCCCGCTCCGTTCACCCCGACCAGGGCGATTTTCTCCCCCCGGTCAAAGGTCAGGTTGATGCCGGAATAGACTTTCACCGGGCCGTAAGCCTTGTGGACCCCCGTCAAAGCGGCCACCACCCGGCCGCTTCGGGCTGGCTGGGGGAAGGAAAAACGGATGGTCTTCTGGGTTTCTCCGACTTCGATTTGTTCCAGCTTTTCCAGGCGCTTGACCCGGCTTTGCACCTGCCGGGCTTTCGTGGCCTTGTAGCGGAACCGCTCGATGAACCTCTCGGTCTGCTCGATCTTGCGGCGCTGGTTTTCCAGGGCGGCTTCGCGGAGGTTTTCTCTTTCTTCCCGGACCCGGAGGTACTCGTCGTAATTGCCGGAATAGAGAATGATCTTTCTTTCTTCGATGGCCGCGATCTTCCTGGCGACCCGATTCAGAAAATCCCGGTCGTGGGAGACCATCATGACCGAACCCAGGTAGTCCGCCAGGAACTCTTCCAGCCAGATGAGGGATTCCAGGTCCAGATGGTTGGTGGGTTCGTCCAGGAGAAGGAGGTCGGGGGTGGCCAGGAGGATCTTGGCCAGGGAGAGGCGCATCAGCCATCCTCCGCTGAGCTCCTCCGAGGAACGGGGGAAATCCTCCTCCTTGAATCCCAACCCCAGCAGGATGGCCTTGGCCTGTGATTCCAGCGTGTATCCTCCCCGCCGCGCGTATCTTTCTTCCAGTTGCCCATAGGCGTGGGCCAGAGCCTCCAGAGCCGGCCGGTCCTTCTCCTCGGCGATCTCCTCCCGGAGGAGGCGCATCTTGTCTTCCAGGATGGCCAGGTCTTTCACCCCGCCCTGGACCTCTTCCAGAAGGGAAAGCCCTTTTACCGGCGCCGGCTCCTGGGAGAGAAAGCCGATGTGCATCCCCCTGCGGAGGAGGATCTCCCCCCGATCGGGATGCTCCTCGCCGTAAATCATCCGGAAGAGAGTGGTCTTCCCCGACCCGTTCGGACCGACCAGGCCCAGGCGGTCCCGGGCCCCCAGCCGGAGGGAAGCGGAAGAGAAAAGGGTCTTTTCTCCGTATTGTTTGTCCATTTCCCGGATGTCGATCATGGAAAGATCTGCCGCTTGAATGCCAAGGGATCATTTTTTGAGGCTGAACTTTTATAATCATATCATCTACCCTCAAAAGGTGGGGTCTCTTTTTTATTCTTGGGAAGGATTCGTATTTGCAACCGGCGGGCATATCTTTATAATGGTTTAAAGGGATGCAAAATCCACAGGAGAAAAAGAAAGGAGAGAAAGATGCCCATTATTCACGTGCACATGTTCGAAGGGAGAACGCTGGACCAGAAGAGGAAACTCGTTTCCGCCATGACCGACGCGGTGGTGAAGTCCCTGGATGCCAAACCGGAGACGGTTCGGATCCTTCTCCACGACATGTCCAAGAGCGACATGTCCGTGGCCGGGGTGCTACACTCGGACAAAAAATAATTGAGGAGTAGGGGCACGATGTCCCGCGAAACGCGGGATGCCCCTACGGCTCAATGCTGATCTTCCTCTCATGATACGCTGCCACCCGAGCCAGGGCCTGGGCGGCCAGGGGGAGAGAAGGGTAGGCGGGAATGCCGGCCCGGCAATAGCGCTGGCGCAGCCCGGCCGCTTCCCCGGCCAGAGAGGGGTCTTCTCCGGCGCCGTCGACCACCGCGACCAGGGGTTTGCGGTGCCGATTTTCCCGGAGATACTGGATGGTTATTTGCGAGGTATCCTTCTCTTCCGGGGAAGAAAAGGTCATCCGGGGAATCAGTCGGTCCAGGAGGATCATATCCAGGGCCGGGTCTTCAAACACGATCTCCAGCATCCGGCTCATGTATTCGGGATCATAAAACGCCCTCCAGGTATCCACGGGATTTCGGGCGAAAGAACCGACGGAAGGGACCATTCCTGAAATCTTATCCCGGGTATCCCCGGTTAAGGGCGGGACCTGGAGGCCCATACGCATGCAGATATCCGCGTAATAGACACTGTTGCCCCCGCCGCCGCCCAGGATGAAAAGACGCCGGCCCTTGGGTGGAGGAAGATATAAGAAAGCCATGGCGGTCCCTACGACCTCCTCCAGAGAACGGGCGCGGGTGATTCCTGCCTGCCGCAACCCGTTTTCCCAGACCCGGTCCTCGCCGGCCAGGGTCCCGGTGTGAGAGGCCACGGCTCCGGCGCCGGAAGACGTTTCTCCTCCTTTCCAGAGGACCATGGGTTTCTTCCGGTTCACCCGCCGGGCAACCTCCAGAAACCGCCGCCCGTCCCGGACGCTTTCCAGGTAGAGGCCGATTACCCCGGTCTCTTCGTCCTCGGCCAGGTATTCCAGGTAATCCGGGCTGTCCAGGACCGCCGCGTTCCCAAAGCTGACCGCCTTGCTGATTCCCATGCCGGTGAAGTGTCCGTGCTCGCTGATTCGCTGGGTTAGCGTCCCGCTCTGGGATAGAAACGCCATGGAACCGGCGGTCGCCGGGATCTGTCCCCAGAGCATAAGCCGGGACTTGGGCACGTAGGGGCCCATGCAGTTGGGGCCGATGACCTTCAACCCGCTCTGAATAGAAACCCGCCGGACCTCTTCTTCCAACCCGATTCCCTCGGTGGTTCCCAACTCCTTGAACCCGGAGCTCAGGATGTGGATGTTGCACACTCCCTTGCGACTGCATTCCTCCAGCACCGGGGGAACGAATTGGGCCGGGACACAGACGATGGCCAGGTCCACCGCTTCCGGAAGGGCGGAGATGCTGGGGTAG
>JAPLIW010000321.1 GCA_026388915.1 Deltaproteobacteria bacterium | reverse complement strand
TAAGAAAAGGGCGTACTGATAGGATCCGCCATGTATGCGGGGTGTAGTATCTTGGAATGCCCGTTGCAGGATTATGGGAAAGAATCCTTATCCTTTTTTCATAGCCACCATAATTTGCATTGCCATTGTGACGGGAGGAGCCAGAGGTATCGGAAAGGGTATCGCCTCGGCTCTTTTGCGGGAAGGTGCGAAGGTCATTCCGGTGGAGCAACGGGGGAAATTCGTTGAAACGGGATGAAATCATCGGAGGAGTCATCCTCCTTATTTTTGGGGGGATCACGGCCCTCCTCTCGCTCCAAATGCCCATCGGTACCTTCCGGGCGGCCGGAACGGGGTTGTTCCCTCTCATCCTGGCGATCTTTCTCATGATATTATCCGGGGTCTTCCTTTTGAACATCTTCCTGAAGAGAAAGAAGGAACCCGGGAAGATGGAACTCGAGATGGAGACCCCTGGAACGGCCTGGAACCTGATCCTGTTCCTGGGAACCATGGCCTTGGCAACCCTATTTTTAAATCCCCTGGGATACCCGCTGATATCTTTTCTTTTGATGGTGGCCCTCTTGAGAATTCTGGGCACGAGAAGATGGACCTTCAATATTCTCTTGTCCCTGGTAACGGCGGCAGCTGCTTATTTTCTTTTTGTGGGGTGGCTCAAGATCCCTCTGCCCAAAGGGTGGATCGGGATCTGAAGGAGGATTCCCCATGATTGAATCACTCCAGGGCCTGATCAATGGTTTTGGAGTCGCCACCACGATTCAAAACCTCTTTTACTGCCTGATGGGGGCCATCGTGGGGACCCTGGTGGGAGTCCTCCCCGGGCTGGGGCCCATTGCCGGAATTGCCCTCCTTATCCCGGCCACCTTCGGCCTCAACCCCACTTCAGCAATCATCATGCTTGCCGGGATCTATTATGGGGCCATGTATGGAGGGTCCACCACCTCCATTCTCTTGAATGTTCCGGGAGAGACGGCCTCCGTGATCACCTGCATCGACGGATACCAGATGGCCCAGAAAGGGAGGGCTGGCCCCGCCCTGGCCATCTGCGCCATTGGTTCTTTCATCGCCGGGACCCTCGCGATTTTTGGATTGGTATTCCTGGCCCCCCCCTTGGCTGAGGCCGCACTGGCCTTTGGTCCTCCGGAGTACTTCTCCCTCATGGTCTTCGGGTTCATCGTTTTGAGCAATGTGACCGGGACTTCCTTGATCAAGTCGCTCATGATGGCGGTCGTAGGGCTGATTATCGGGACGATTGGAATCGACCCGGTCACGGGAGACGCCCGATTTAGTTTTGATTTCCCCTATCTGATGGGAGGGATCGAATTCGTGGCCGTGGCCATTGGACTCTTCGGGATTGGAGAGGTCCTGGTCAACGTGGAAAAGCCCGCGGAGATGCTGGAACAAAGGGTTCTCGTCCCCCGGCTCCGGGAGCTTTATCCTACCCTTCAAGATTTGAAACGATCGATTGGCGCCATTTTGCGGGGTACGGGAATTGGATTCGGAGTCGGTTTAATCCCCGGACCGGCTCCCGTTATCGCCACCTACGCTTCTTACATGACGGAAAAGAAGATCTCCAAAACTCCCGAGGAATTTGGGAAAGGGGCGATTGAAGGAGTGGCCGGGCCCGAATCGGCCAACAACTCCGCCTGCCAGGCTGCTTTTATTCCATTATTTGTGCTGGGCATCCCTTTTGCCCCGCCTACGGCGATTTTATTGGGTGCTCTGCTTATCCATGGGGTAACCCCCGGCCCCATGATGATCGGAGAGCATCCGGAGCTCTTCTGGGGCGTCATTGCCAGCATGTATATCGGCAATTTCATTCTCCTTCTTCTCAACCTTCCCTTTGTTCCTTTCTTTGCCAACATTTTGCGGATTCCCAAGAATATCCTGTTACCGCTGGTCATCCTCTTCTGCATCACCGGAATGTATACGGTGAACAACTCGGTTTTCGATATCTGGATGATGCTCTTGTTCGGGGCTCTTGGTTTTATCATGAGGAAATGGGCCTACGAGGGAGCTCCCCTTCTTTTGGCTCTGGTGCTCGGACCGAAGCTGGAGGCGGCTTTCCGGCAGTCCTTGATGATTTCCCACGGGGATTTCAGCACTTTTGTCGATCGACCGGTATCGCTCGTGTTTCTTCTGGGAACGCTGATATTCCTTGCCGCGCCGTTATTAAAACCCGCATGGCGCAGGGTGCAAGGCATAAGGCGCAAGGCGTCAAGCGCATAGCGCAGAGTATAAAGGCGGAAGGCGCAGGGTGCGGAGGAAAAGCCGAAGGGGCGAAGCGGGGAAAGGCTTCAGGATGGAAAAGGCAATGGGCGAAATGGCGAATGAACAAGGGGGGGGGAAATTCTGAAGACCAAATTTTAAAAGCAAAGGGTGAAAAGAATATTAAGCCAAAGGAGGGGCAAGATGTTTAAAAAGATCTTTTTGATTCTTCTGGCCTTGGCGGTTGGAACGGTTTCTCTTCATGCGGCAGATTTTCCAACCAAGGAAGTCCAAATTATCATTCCCTGGGCAGCTGGGGGGGCGACCGACCTGATCTTTCGAGCACTGGCGGCCTCAACCGGAAAATATCTCGGGAAAGCCGTGGTCGTGGTGAACCGCCCGGGGGGAGCAGGGGCTGTGGGATATACAGAGGGAATGCAGGCCAGGCCCGATGGGTACATCCTCACCTCCGCAGTCACTCCCTTAACCATTCTCCCCCATCAGGTGAAGACGGCCTTTACTTATAAGAATTTCGAACCCATCCTGAATGTGGTGGACGACCCGTCCATGTTTTTGGTGAGGTCGGATGCCCCCTGGAAAAGTCTCCAAGAGTTCCTGGATTATGCCCGGAAGAACCCGGACATGATCACCGTAGGTAACTCCGGAGCGGGCGGAGGGGTCCATCTAGTGGCTCTGGCCTTTGAGAGGGCCGCCGGAGTTAAGTTCAATCACATTCCTTTTGCTGGAGGAGGACCCTCCGTGACCGCTATCCTCGGCGCGCATGTGAATGCCGTTTCCGTATCGCCGCCGGAGGGAATCAGCCAGGTTCAGGCCAAAAAATTAAAGATCATCGCTCTCTTTGCTAACCAGCGGCTCGCCATGTTCCCCGATGTACCCACGGTAAAGGAGCAGGGAATCGATTTTGCGATGGGGATGTGGCGGGGATTGGTGGCTCCCCAGGGAACTCCCCCGGATGTAGTCAGGAAACTCCACGATGCCTTCAAAAAGGGGATGGAGGACCCGATTCTCATCAAGAATGCCAAAGACATGGCCGTAAACCTATCCTATCTGGGACCGGAGGACTTCGGC
>JAPLIW010000127.1 GCA_026388915.1 Deltaproteobacteria bacterium | reverse complement strand
ACACTCTTTCCCTACGTGTGCTCTTCCGATCTCGCATCCTGCGGAAGCTGGTCGAAGCCTCCAAGGAGAGGGCCAGCCCGGCCGATGCTTTTTGCACAGAAGATCCTTGCCCCCGGGCCACAACTCAAGCATCCCGGAAATGTCAAACTCTAATAGTCCCCCGGCAGAGCCGGGGCTTTACCTTAAGGAAATTATGATCCCTCGGTTTGGAGGTTCGTCTCCGTTCCCATCAAATTTGATACTTGAAAGCCCTGCCAAAAATCAATAAGCTGAAGGCATCGTTTTCCCAGCATCCCCGAAAAGGATTTGGAAAGAAGGCTATGGGCAAGGTTTCCCGTCCCATCCTAACCGGCATCTACCCCCGGAAGAGGCTTTTCGCCCTGTTGGACCGCATGCGGGAGCGGCCGGTCATATGGGTGTCCGGGCCGCCCGGCTGCGGAAAGACTACCCTAGTCAGCAGCTACCTCGAAGCCAGAAAGCTCCCTTGCCTGTGGTACCAGCTGGAGGCCGGCGACGCGGACCCGGCCACGTTCTTCTACTACCTTGGTCAGGCAGTCCAGAAGGCTGCGCCCCGGAAGCGAAAACCTCTCCCCCTCCTCACATCGGAATATCTCCAGGGGATCCCCACTTTCACCCTTCGGTATTTCCAAGGCCTCTACGATCGTTTAAAGATTCCCGGCATCGTGGTCTTCGATAACTACCAGGATGTTCCGGCCGGGGCACCCCTGCACGAGATTATCCTGAACGGGCTGTTCGGCCTTCCCGATGGCATCAATGCGGTCCTGATCAGCCGGAGTGATCCGCCGTCGGCCATGATCCGATTGCAGGCCAATCATCAGATGGAGATCCTTGGATGGAACCACCTCCGCATGACCCTGGATGAATCCGAGGGGATGGTCCGTCTTCGAACCAAGAAAAGATTATCCCGAGAAACCATGCTGCGGATGCACCGCGAGGTGGATGGTTGGGCGGCCGGATTGGTCTTGCGCATGGAAAGTGAAAAGATGGAAGAGCGCGAGCCGGAGCCCGCGGGGAAACTCGTCCCGGAAAAAGTCTTTGACTATTTCGCCAGCGAAATATTTGACCGAACGGACAAAGAGGTGCAGGAATTTCTCCTGAAGACCGCCTTTTTCCCCAAGATGACCGCTCCCATGGCGGAGGGACTCACGGCCCATCCTTCGGCCGGCCGCATCCTTTCCACCTTGAGCCGCAATCATTACTTCACCGAGAAACGTTTCCCCGCGGCCCCCATATACCAATATCACCCCCTATTCCGGGAATTCCTGATCTGCCGGGCAAAAGAAACCTTTTCTCCAGAGATTTTGTCTTTATTGTCCCGCCGGGCGGCAGCTTTTCTGGAGGAGGACGGGCATGGGGAGGCGGCCGTTTCTCTTTTCCAGGAGGCGAGGGATTGGGGGGGAATGATCCGCTTGATCCTGAAGAATGCCAGCTCGATGGTCGAACAGGGCAGGTTTCATCCTCTGGAAGAATGGCTGGAAAGCCTGCCGAGGGAACTGGCTGAGAGTGACCCCTGGCTTCTTTATTGGAAGGGGACCTGCCAACTGCCCTTCACCCCGGCGTTGGCCCGCCCGCACCTGGAGAAGGCCTTTTACCGGTTCCGCGCGGAAAAAGATGTACCCGGAATATTCTTGAGCTGGTCAGGAATTGTCGACTCCATCGCGACCGGGTTTGAGGATTTTAAGCCTCTCGATCGATGGATCTCGATCCTGGAGAAGCTTTTGTCCCGGTTCAAAACCTTTCCTTCTCCCGAAATCGAACTCCGGGTGGCCACCGGCATGTTCTATGCCTTGCTGTACCGACAGCCCCAGCATCGTGAAATTGAGGCCTGGGCGGACCGCGCGCTTTCCCTGACCGAAGGCGCCGCCGGGATCAATACGAAAATCCAGGCTTTATCCCGGATGATATTCTACCGCACGCAGGTAGGAGATTCGGAAAAAGCCAGGCTTCTCTTCAACGCTCTTCGTCAGTCAGCCCAATCACTGGATGCGACTCCCGCAACCCGGTTGCGGGCTAAATTTGCCGAGGTCACTTATTACCGTTACCTGGGATTCCACGAACCATGCCTCAAGGCTTTAGCCGAAGGGCTGGAAATATCCCGGATCTCTGGCATCCAAATCATGACTCATATGTTCTTGGGGCAAGGAGTTTTGAGCGCCCTGAATGCAAATGATTCAACCACCGCGGCGAAGCTGCTGGATAAGATGGGTTCCTCGCTGGGCAGATTCAAACCGTGGGACGCCTGTTTTTATCATCTTCTGGGGGCCCGGGAAGCCCTGCTTCGAAAGGATTTGAAACCGGCCTCCCACCATGCCGAATTGGCCCTGAAATTCAGTACCGACGTAGGAGCTCCGATCAGCTCTGTCCTGTGTCATCTGGTGAAAGCTCAGGTCATGCACGCCCTCGGGAAGCAGAAAGAGGCCCAAGAGCATCTCGCCCATGCTTGGTGGCTTGCCCGCCGGATCAAGAGTAAAATCCACCGATTTTCCACCCTGTCGACCGAAGCCCTTTTTTTACTCCATGGCGGAGAAGAAGCCGCCGGCCTGGCGTCTCTCCGGAAAGATCTGGCCATAGGGCGGAAGGAGGGCTATGTAAGCCTTTTCCTGGGTCCCCCATCCGCCGCGGCCAGGCTCTGCGTGAAAGCCCTCGAGAAGGGCATCGAGGTTCCCTACGTGCAGGAGCTGATCCGCAGGTGCAACCTGATCCCGGAAAAGCCGCCTTTCCATCTGGAAAGCTGGCCATGGCCTTTGAAGATATTCACCCTGGGGGGATTTCAGATATTAAAGGACGATGATTCTCTCAAGTTCTCCCGGAAGGCCCAGCAGAGACCGCTCTCCATGCTGAAAGCCCTCATTGCCCTGGGGGGCAAAGAAGTGAGGGAGGACCAGATATCCGATGCCCTTTGGCCGGAGGCCGACGGCGATGTAGCCCACGAATCCTTCGCCACCAATCTTCACCGGCTGCGCAAGCTCATCGGCAACGAAAAGGCCCTTCCGCTTCGAGAGGGCCGCCTGACCCTGGATGAAAGGTTCTGCTGGGTCGATGTATGGGCATTTGGACGGATCCTCGGGCAAGCGGATGTTCGCTGGAAGGAAAAATCGAAGGAAAACGCCGTCCGCCTCGTTGAAAAAGCGATGGATCTGTATAAAGGGCCATTCCTGTTCCGGGAGATCGAGCAGCCATGGGCCGCAGCCATGAGCGAACGCCTCAGAAGCAAATTTCTGCGCAGTGTGGGCAGGCTGGGTCAATACTGGCAGGAGGCCGGCCAATGGGAAAAGGCTCTGGATTGCTACCAGAAGGGCCTGGAGGTGGACAATCTCGCCGAAGAATTCTACCAGGGTCTCATGATCTGCCATCAACACCTCGGCCGCCGGGCCGAGGCCCTGTCGGTTTACAACCGCTGCAAAAGGGCCCTTTCCCAGGCCTTCGGGGTAGAACCCTCCTCAAAAACGGATGGAATTTATCGTTCTTTACTCTCCGGAAAGTAAAAACCGTATGGGACACAGATGAACACAGATAAACACAGATTTTATATTCGCCGAAGACTTAAAAACCAAAGACTGAATGGGACACGGATTTACACGGATGAACACGGATAATAACTGGACAATAGAGTAAACCAACAACCAAATGACTAGGCGGCTTTTTTGCTGGACCCTGAACACTCAACGCTCAAAACTATTTTCCTCCAAACCCTAACCTCAAAGCTTCTCGGGTGCAGCCGGCAGGGTTTTTTCAATCCGCAATCCGCATTCCGCATTCCGCAATCCGCATTCTGAAAGCCCTGCCCCCTGCACCCTATTTTTAAGCCAATCTGTAACCAATCTGTAATCCCTCCCGCGCGAATATTCTGTGTAAAAGAAAAACCTCCATCCCACGGGCCAGCAT
>JAPLIW010000869.1 GCA_026388915.1 Deltaproteobacteria bacterium | reverse complement strand
TGAATAAAGCAAACCGGATGGCAGGGGGAGTCCTATGGGTAAACAGATCGGCTTTTCGGCAGTCCTTTTGACCTCCATTTTCATGTTGTCCTTCAACCATGATGTGGGCGGGGTGGGATTGGTCTCAAATTTGATGGCTTTAGCCTTCGTGGTCGGCGGAACTCTGGCCATTGCCCTCATGGTCTATCCGTGGAAAAGGCTGGTTTTGACCGCTCGGCTGGTGAAGAAAGCCCTTCGTCCATTTGACAAGCCGACCGATACGATTTTGGCCATCGTGCATCTGGCCCGCAGCTACCGCCAGGGGTGGGACATTCGGAATCTGGAAAGGCAGGGCAAGGATCTTCCCCCGGGCCTTTTAAAGACCGGCGTGGAGCTCATCGCCTGCCGGTGTGACCGTAATAAGATGAAGCAGGTCCTGCATCAGGAAGCGACCTCCGTTCAGCAGCAATATGAAAACGCCATGAAGATGATCCACCACCTGTCCCAGATGGCCCTCTCTCTGGGACTCATCGGGACGTTCGTCAATTTCATCCGCTTCTACGGGTTAAGCAGGGATCTGGAGGAACTGGCGGGCTATGCCGTAGCGGCCTTCCTGAGCATTTTTTACGGGGTCCTTCTGGGCAAACTGGGGTTAGTTCCCCTGGCGGATCGGATGAAGGGATATTGCTCCGAAGAGATATTCCGTCTGGATTTAATTCAGGAGGGAATGATGGGAATTCAGGGCCGGGAGCACCCGCGGTCCATTCGCTTCAGGCTGGAAAGCCACCTTGCCCCCCGAGACACCATCGATTCAATCGTCCAGGCCCCGGAAATCAAGATCGCGCATCCCGAGGAAGTGGCCCTGGAAAGCAAGAGAATCGGCTCGGTTCTGGTGAATTAGCGGAAACCGGATCGATTGGGAAATGATGGCCGCCCATGAAGGCTCTTCTATTCATTGGGGCAATCCATGAATTGCCCCTACGCCTTCAAAAACCGTTCCGCTTTTTTTCGAGGATAAGGCTTTAGAAGGGGCGAAGGAAGGGGCAAATTCCGGAGGATTCATTCCGCATTCCGCATTCCGAAATCCGCATTCCTCATGTCCTTCCGTAAATCTCCGTCAACTCCCGTAACCGCTCTCCCTGGGCCGGGGTGATCTGCCCGGGCAATAATCTCCATTTCCAGTTTCCTTCCGTTGTGGAAGGGGTGTTCATCCGGCTCTCGGCCCCCAGCCCCAGAAGGTCCTGGACGGGCAGAATGACCACGTCGGCCACGGACATCATGGCCAGCCGGATGAATTCGCCCGAGATCTCTTCCGCGGCAACCTCCCTTCCCAGGTAACGGAAGAGATTCTTCTTGTCCTCCGCCGACGCTTCCCGGTCAAACCAGCCCCGAACGGTGTTGTTATCATGGGTTCCGGTGTACAGGATGCAATGGGGAATGTGGTTATGGGGGAGGTAGGGATTAGCGGTGTCGCCGCTGAAAGCAAAGAGGAGAACTTTCATGCCCGGGAGGCCGAATTTCTCCATGAGCTCCCTCACCGCAGGAGTTACCGACCCCAAATCCTCGGCGATCAAGGGAAAGAGAGGGAATTTTTTGTAGAGCGTCTTCAGGAATTCTTCTCCCTGGGCCGGCACCCATTTTCCGTTGACGGCCGTTTTCTCCTGCGCCGGAATCTCCCAGTAGGCCGCCAGGCCGATGAAATGATCGATCCGAAGCAAGTCGCAGAGGTGCCCGTTCTGTTTCATCCTTCGGATCCACCAGTCAAACCCCGTGCGACGTAACTCATCCCACCGGTAAATGGGATTCCTCCAGAGCTGGCCGGTCTTGCTGAAATAATCCGGCGGGACTCCGGAGACCACGTAGGGTTTTTTGTCGGCGTCCAGCTTGAAGATCTCCGGATGCATCCACAGGTCCGCGCTGTCGTAGTTCACGTAAATCGGGAGGTC